>JAKQLF010000242.1 GCA_029567325.1 Bacteroidota bacterium
GAGACGGGAGCCACACAAACGACCAACATTGCAAAATTGAGCGACAATCTCACAGATTTTTTCTCCTTCAATACAGGTGGCACTAATGCAGTCAACACTTATTCTGGGTTGAATATGGTTGACGCACATGATCCAGCAAAAAATGGTAGAATGGGTACGAAATCTAGTAGTGCTGATTATGATAAGTTTGTAGGTTTTGTAGGAGCAGCGGCACAGCAAAACGGAGTGGCAGCCAATACACAATTATACACCGATATTGTTGCAGTATTAGAATCCTTGAGAGCGCCAATTGTACAAAAATAACTTGCACTTTTTTTTTAAAGCTTCAGTAATAGTTGATTCATTTTGGTAAATAAATAAAGTTTAATGAGCTTTAAAAATGAAGGCTCTCTTGATATGTAGTGTATTGAGAGAGTCTTTTTTATTTTTTGAATGAAATCTCCGAAAAAAAAGGTCTATTGCCCCAATTATATCCTTGTAAAAAGAACGCATAAAAACAGTCTTACGATGATTTAAACAGTTTAATGACCAATTCAACTCTCGTCAGTAAATGAAAATTAGCTATCGTATCTGTTCTTTCGTCTATTTTCTTGAGAACTATTGTCAATTTTAATTCCTACTTTTATTGCTTTATCAGGTAGAATTCATATATGTTGCAAATTCCGGAAACGCACAAAAAAAGAGTGGTGATTTTGGGTGCTGGCTTTGGGGGACTCTCAGTGGCTAAAAAACTAGATCAGAACAAACATCAGATCGTCATCATTGATCGCAACAATTATCACCAATTCCAACCTTTGTTTTATCAAGTAGCCATGGCTGGCCTCGAACCTTCTTCGATTTCTTTTCCATTAAGAAAGGCTTTTCAAAACAAAAAAGATGTCGTCATCAGGGTTGCTGAGGTAATATCTGTTGACCCCATTCAGAAAAAGGTTGAAACCAGTGAAGGAGAATGTACCTATGATGTCCTCATCTTAGCCCTTGGTGCAACAACCAATTTTTATGGCAACGAGCAGTTTGCCAAGCATACTTATGGGCTCAAAAGTATTTCAGAAGCGTTGCAATTGAGGAACGATCTATTCAAAGATTTGGAATCTGCGATACTGGAAAGAGATTATGAAAAACGCCAAGGATACGTAGATATTACGATTGTAGGTGGGGGCGCGACCGGTGTGGAAGTTGCAGGTGCTTTAGCAGAACTCAAAAACTACATTTTCCCAAAGGATTATACAGAGTTAGATTACAAAGAAGTTGATATTTATTTGATCCAAAGTGGGGATAAGTTACTCCAAGGTATGAGCGAGAAATCATCCGTGGCGGCAGAAGAATTTTTGACAAAAATGGGAGTTCATGTCATCAAAAACACCAAGGTCGTAGAGGTAGTCGGTGACGAGGTGACTTTGGGGACCGGGCAAAAAATTAAATCTAGAAAAGTGGTTTGGGCTGCTGGTATTACCTGTGTGAAAATAGCTGGGCTTCCCGATCAAGTTTATACTTCTGGTAATCGAATAAAAGTTAATGATCAGTTGCAAATCATTGATAACAAAGACATATATGTAATAGGAGATCAAGCATTACTTCAAAATGAGGTTTTTCCAAAAGGCCATCCACAAGTCGCTCAAGTTGCGATTCAAATGGCCAATCAATTGTCTAAGAATCTCAACCAAGCCGCTTCAAAACCTTTTGTTTATAAGGATAGAGGATCGATGGCCACGATTGGTAGAAATAAAGCAATGGTTGACTTGCCACATTTTCACTTCCATGGTTTCTTCGCTTGGCTGGTTTGGTTGGTTGTGCACCTTTTCGCTTTGATAGGTGCAAAAAATAAGATTTTTGTTTTTATTAACTGGGTTTGGAATTACTTTACCTTTGACCAATCACTGAGAATCATCCTGAAAGCAGACACTAAAAATCAATAAGTTATGGCCATAAATAGAAAGCAATTTTTAAAGAATCTTGCCATGAGTGCCGGAGCCGTAGCAATGGCTTCTTGCAAACCTGAACAAGACGGAATTAAAAATACAGCGATAGATACCACTAAAAAGTATACCTGGAAGATGGTTACCACTTGGCCAGGTAACTTTCCGGTAATTGGTGATGCTTGCCAAATTTTTGCAAAAGAGGTCAATGAAATGTCGGCTGGTCAAATGACAATCAAAGTGTATGGTGGGGGAGAGTTGATACCAGCTTTGGAAGTATTTGATGCGGTAAGTGGTGGCGCTGCCGAAATCGGACATGGGGCAAGTTATTACTGGGCCGGTAAAAGTCCTGCTGCCCAGTTTTTTACCTCGGTTCCTTTTGGCATGAATGCGCAACAAGTAAATGCTTGGATGTATTATGGTGGAGGTTTAGAATTGTGGCGTGAAGTATACGCGAAATTTGGATTACTTCCTCTTCCTGGAGGAAATACTGGCGTGCAAATGGGGGGCTGGTTCAACAGAGAAATCAATACAATCGATGACTTCAAAGGCCTCAAGATGAGAATGCCTGGATTGGGCGGTAAGGTGTTAGAAAAGGTTGGTGGCACAGCTGTACTATCTGCTGCCAGCGAGATTTATACCAATTTGGAGAGGGGAGTGATTGATGCCTCAGAGTGGGTAGGGCCTTATCATGATTATGCGATGGGCTTTCATGAAATTGCCAAGTATTATTATGCGCCAGGGTGGCAGGAACCTGGGTCCAACCTCGAGTTCATTTTTAATAAGAGAGCTTTCGAAGCATTGCCAAAGAACTTACAAACCATCATGGAAGTGGCAGCAACTAAATCAAATATTTTAGTTTTATCAGAATTTGAAGCCAAAAACAATGAAGCATTACAAAAAATAATTGCTGATAAAAGGACTGAGGTGCGCATTTTTTCTGAAGAGATTCTTCGCACTCTGAAAGAAAAGAGCATTGAGACATTGGAGGAAATTGCAAAAGGAGACCCCATTTCAGCCAAAGTTTATGAAGCCTATAAAACTTTTCAGAAAAACATTGGAGCATGGGCGGTTTATTCGGAGAAGTTGTATTACGATAGGATGATTTAAAATAGCAGAATTGCTGAACTGCTGAATTGCTGAACTGCGGAACTGCTGAACTGCGGTATTGAGGAATTGCTGAATTGCTGAACTGCTGAACTGCGAAAATGCTGAATTGCGGAACTGCGGTAAGAAGAAAATGAAAGTTCATAAAGGAGACATGTTGTAATAAACGCAGAGACGCAGGTGCCCTGCGCCTTTACAAAGTAGAAAGTTCATGAAGTTATTTTCAACCTAAGACTATCCTAATCGGGAAGAAAAGGCTGGTGGCTCGTGGCTCGAAGCTCGAGGCAAAAATTGCTGAACTGCGGAAATGCTGAATTGCTGAACTGCGGAAATGCAGTAAGAAGGAAAATAAAGGGCGAATAGGCTTTAGCCTGTTCAAAAGTGACAATGCCGAGCGAAAGGCAATGCAATGCGACCGGGCTTTTAGCTTGTTAAACTGCGAAATTCGTTCGTGGCTCAAGCTTCGAAATTGGCGACCGGATTTGCCAAGTCTTCTCGCATCATTTATTCATGAGTTTCATGATTTGCACTTTTGAAGAAACATGCAGTTTCTCATAAATATGGCTGATGTGTTTTTTTACTGTATTGATGGAAATGAAAAGCGTTTCTGCTATTTTTTTATAATTACGGCCTTCGATTAGTAATTGTAAAACTTCAACCTCTCTTTCAGAAAGGCCTTCAAAAAGAATAGATTTTGTTTGGTTTTCTTTGGGTACTCTGGATAGCAAATTGAAAGCTTTCTTGGCGATGCTGGGACTCATTGGTGCAAAATCATGCAATACCACATTGATCAAATGGTCGAAAATGACAGACATTTTTTCATCTTTCAATAAATAACCATTTGCACCAGCTTTAATAGAATCAAAGAGATTTTCTTCATCATCAAAAACCGTCAGAACAAGGTACTTTACTTGCGGATATTTTGTTTTGCCATGCAATATCGCATCAATGCCATTCATGATTTTCATATCAATATCCATTAATACAACATCAGGAATCATGGTGGCAGGAGCATTTGCCATTTTATCCAAAAATTGTTGACCATTGGTAGCAGTCAAGACTACTTCAAATTGTTTATTGTAAGTTATGAGTTCAGTCAATGATTGCAAAGTCATCCTGTTATCATCAACAATGCCAATTTTAAAAATGCGTTTACCCATTTTTTACCAATAATATAGTACAACCCTTTCCTTGCTCCGATCGAATGGAACAAGTGAAATTTATTTCTTGTGCTCTTTCTATCATATTTTTCAAACCATTGCCATTGTTTGAAGTATTCAAATCAAAGCCAATTCCATGATCTGCTATTTCTAGCAAAAAGTCTGATCTTTCGTTTTTTGATAATGTGACGATGATTTCTTCAATTCGGGCATATTTTACTGCGTTGATGATAGCTTCCTGTGTTATTCTCAATAGATTCAGTGCTTCATTTGCTGTCAAGAACTGTGGATTTACCAATAAGTTGTTGATTCTTACAATAAAATTGTCCTTGAATATTGCATAAGAATACGTTTTTATTCGCTCAATCAATTCATCGGAAGTTATAGACTCCTTTTTACTTGCCCAAATGGTATCACGTAAATCTGCATTGGTTTGTGTTGCCAAAGTTCCTATCTGATCTAGCTTTTGTTCAAAAGATTTTGCCGGCAGTTTATTTTTATTTTCAAGCAACCAATAAATATTTCTTGATATAATGCTTAAGTGGGCGCCAATAAAATCGTGTAATTCTTTGGCCATTCTGTTCCTTTCTTTCAATAAGGCTTCTTTGGCCAACCAAGCAGATCTGGTCTTTTCAAATTGAAAATTTTTGTATTGATTAAAGAGTATAATTACTCCTATGCTCAACAAAATTCCTTCTGCCCAAAAGGCCCAGGATGTTAAATAAAATGGTGTTTTGATTATGATTGTAATGTAGTGACTAGCTTTTGCTTTGGGTTCAAAAACTTTACTCGCATGATAATACAATTTATACTTGCCACGAGGTAAGTATTGAACAAATTCAAGACTTTTACCCAAATCTACCCAGCTAGAAGTGATGTTTTCGATCAAAAATTGCTTATTGTAATAACTTGGTAAGTAAAATCCGGTGACCCCAATTTTGATTTTTAAAGATCTGTCATCAGATGGGAAGTTAAGAACTTCTCCTTCATTTATTTTTCTATCATAACAATTTTCAATACCACAAACCATGTCAATAAATACTTCATTTGCAGTATTATTATTTAAGGATTGAGGCATGAAGGAGTTAGTCCCATTCAAACCTCCAAAGAATAATTCTCCGTCTGCTGCTTTTGCAATACAATTAGTATTGAAGTCCAAATCTTGCAAACCATCTACTTTTGAAAGCCATTTGATGGTGTTATTCTTATCAATAGCATATAATCCATTGTTTGTGCTTACCCAAAGTGTTTTTTGACCATCATAAATTAATCCATAAATGACCATGTCTTCTAAATAAACTTTTCTATATTTTTTTGAATTTACATCAAATTCATACAAGCCTTTATCGGTTCCTAAAAGTAATAATTCATCGGATTTCTTTAAAAGTGTACGTATTAGTCCAAGTGGCAATTCGTAAGATTCCAAAGTTCTCCCTGTTTGGTAATCGTTGAATGATATTTTATTATCTGAACCCTCTACAAGTTTACCTTTAATATATGCAGTACAAAATACCAATTTGTCGATGGGAATTCTGGTGACCTCAAGTTTGGGATACTTTTTTATTTTTAATAAATCACCACCAAGAGACACAATACTTTCCTGGTTATTGATGATCAATTCATGTGAATTGAAGTTGTACTTTTGAGTTTTGAAGTTTGTTGATTTTACAACTGCCTCATTTTTATCATTGAAGGTCAAAAGATAAACCGGGTTTCCTTCCTGTGTATAAAGTAAATATTGATCGTTTTTAATGTCTACAATTTGAATTATCACTGGAGTCGTATGACTACCCTCAAAATGAGTAATTTTTTGAACCAAGGTCGTCGTTGTATCGTAAATTTGCAAACCATTTCCCCAAGTGCCTACCAATATTCTATTTCGCTTTTTATCTACAGAAACACTCTTACTGAAGTTACTGGTCACTTGATCATTGGCGTAAAATTTAATGGCACTATTTGAAGTAATAACCTTTATAAGACCTTCTTTTAAAGTGCCAATGTAAATGTTGTTATATCTATCAACAGCAACTTTGTTAATTAAGTCAGATTTTACCAATAACTGTCCATTGTTTGCCCTTATCTCATTGAGAACCCTAAAATTTGAATTTAATTGATAAACCTTTTCATTTACGCTACATACAAAAGCCCCGTCTGTTTGCTTACAAATGTCAAAAGTATTGAAAAGGTTGTTGTTTGTAATTGGTATTCCTATAGATTGAAAGTTCCTATTTAGCAGGTCCAGGGCGTAAATAGAATCATTAATTGATCTATAAAATAAACGATCGAATTTGGCACTCAATAGTTCTATGGCCTTTATATTGTTTGGAATAAGAAAATGGGTAGTTTTTTGCTTTACTAAATCATATGCCAGAATGGAATCATTTGCTATTGTAAAGCAATTGTTTTTGTATAGATAATTATAAAGTTTGAAATTATTTGATGGCCATTTGATTTTGGAATTTCCTAGAATGTTAGTCAAATCATTATTTGATCCACGCATCCCAAAGCCAATAAAGTCACCAATTTTTCCAAATTGCTTAAATGGTTTTATTACCCTTTCCTTATAATCAATGAGACCAATACCTGTAGTTCCAAAACATAGGTAATCAGTGCTGTCAATGACTTTAAAATGATATATCAGATTTTTATGCGGTAATGGTCTGTAAAATTTTTGTCCATCAAAGTATTGTACCCTTCCGTTTGATGAAACCCAAATTTGATCCATCGTATCGATTAATATGTCATTTATGGTTTTGGAGAATAAATTAGCATTTTCATCAAAGTTATATTGGGCACATTTTAATACAGGTATCTGGCTGGATGCTGAAGAAGCAATCATGCCTAAAATAACTATTATATTAATGAACCTATTCAGCATGAGCCAAAATTAATCAAATATTATACAGCATTTTTACATTTGAAAAAGACAATTTTATTGATTAAAATACATTCATTTTAGGCAAATCAGATTTTTTTGAATGTTACTGAATTCGTGGTATGAATTGTACCACTGTTTGTTATCAATGCCTTATTAGTAGGATTATTGATTGCGGTAAAGTCGACATTTTTGATCGTTAAACTTTTTCCTGAGTTCACTTTAATACCATAATTTCCTGATATTCCTGAAAAATTGAATATGATCTCAGGTTTTGAACCTGGATTATTTCCCATAAGCGTGACGTTTTTATCAATGTCCATAGATGAAATGAGGTTGATACTTGTAATAGTGAAAGTAATCGTACTTCCATCGGTTGTACACGTCAAAATGTCTCTCAGTGATCCTGATCCTGAATCCGCACTTGAAGTAACTACTGGAATACAACTGGGAACAAATTCATCTGCACCAATATCAGGAGTATTTGTGTCCCTATTTTCACCGTCAAAATCAGTTTGCACCAAACTGTGACCAATTCCTTTGTTATTTATTTGCGCGTCATTTGAGTGTAAATCCGTGTTAGAGATAAAAACTGGTGCCAGATTCAAACTATGGATGTCCTTTCCACCATTATTTAAGGCTGTGAAATCGGTGTATAGTTGCGAATTAATCGATGCAATATAGTCGCCATTTGTGAAAATACAATTATAGTCATATATGGGAATATTGTTGCCTACATCATATACCTTACCGCCAACAGTATTGATCAAAACATTGTTTACAATGCTATCGGATAATACAAGGTTAATCCTCAAATTAGCTGCACCCTCATTGCTATTGCCATATAGTAATATACTGTTATTGACAATTTTATAATTTCCAAAGCCAAATCCACTTATATTAATTCCTGAATCAGTTGTTGAGTTTATGGATATCATATTGTTTGTCATGACGTCTGTTGCATATATTCCATTTATATAAATACCCCGAATGCCTCCGGCATATAAATTTATTTGGTTTTTATCAATAATGGCGCCTGATGCATCATTTGATAATTGAATCGCAGATAAGACAAACTGATCACTGCTAATTTTGTTTTTTCTAATTTGAATTCCAGTGGTGTTTAAAACTGAAATGCCATAATCTTTAAAATTTATGAGGTCATTATTTTCGATCACAATTTGGTCTCGATTTCCCCCATATCCTTCAAAATTGATTCCTGTGGATCCCCCAATAATTTTGGAGTTTACAATTCCAATGACACCAGCATGGTCTATGAATTGAATGGCTGACTTATTTGAAGTAAAAGTAAAAGGGGCTGCATTGATTACGCAGTTTTGAAAACTATCATAAATACTGAAATTACTTATGATAATTGCATCCTCAGTCGGAATACCGGTTTGAATAAAGCTAAGCTTTCTAAATTTTACATTGAATGCATTTGTAAATTTTAATATATGAACATCGGGTTGAGTGATGATAACACTGCTGCTATCTCCATTTTCTGCAGTAAACGTTGTGGAAGTGCCATTAAAATAGTTGATATTAAGTTGTTCATTGTAGGTCCCCGGACGTACGTTGAAGGTCACCTCACTACAAGCTCCTATGGTATGCAAAGTAGACAAGGCATCGTTGAATGTATTAAAGTCAGGACTGATTCCACCGATGGTGTAGCTGCCGTTTAAACCTGCATACAAGGTTATAGTCAGCGTATCATTTTGATTGTTTGTATCATTTAAACCATTGGGAGAATCGCTCCACACTTTGAGTATGTGCGATTCACCAACAATGGAAAAGGATTTAAATCCGAGGGTAAATGTATTGAAGTAGTTTGGGTCAGCAGGGATTACCTCATTAAAATGCACGGTTGATTGAGGAATACCATCCCATGTCCAATTGAGATCAAATTCAGAAATGATATTGCTACCTTTATTTTGAACGTAAACTTTTATTTCATTACTTCCCACACAATAAGACTTCAAGTCTCCAAAAGGAACGGAGAGGTCATTGAGAATAGGTACAAAGGCAATGAAATTATGATCCAATGACCAACTGTTATCAGCATTTGTAAAATAATCAAATGTAGCGCTAAAACCATTTATGTCCTGAATGCCTTGTGTTGCATATTGACAATTTGCATTGTTGCCATTCCAAACAGAGCTGTGGATTTCTATTCTGTTTGAGGTTTCATAAAGCTTTACTTGACCCTCATAATAAGAATCCAACGGGCAATCAAGAGCATTAAAAGTGAATGAAACTATGAATACCCTGTTTGGAAATGTACCAATGGTCTCGTATTGATATTCATTAAAATAATCAGTGCCATCATCAAATTTTGCTTCCGCTAAAGTATAACATGCAGCAATGATGTTCTTTGGTGCAGACGAACTTGGTAAAGGGGTCTCAGTACAACAGGAAGTATTTTCAGGAATTCCAAATTGGAGGAGACCATTAAAATCCACATTTACATCGGTATATTCATTACCATAAAAAGTGAATGGAAAACCAATTGGCACAGTAGCATACGAATCCTGATTGACTTGAACTATAATAGGGTTTTCAGTTTCATAATAATAAGTGCCTACATAATCTATTTCATATTGGGCTGTACCAAGATTAGAAAAAATGAGTACTAGAAGAAAGCAATTAGCGGCTTTTAGGTATTTTGATAAGGTGTTCAACAGCATTTTGAATAAGCTTTTTTTGTGGGAAATATTACTTAATAATTTTTCTCAAAATTCAGCTTTCAAATCATTCTATCTAGTTACCCATTTGGGTGATTTTTGCATAGTTATTTTCTTTAACGTGTAGTATTAACTCGAATATCATGGCTTGAATTGCGTAACTGCTGAATTGCTGAATTGCTGAACTGCGGAATTGAGTTCATAAACGCAGAGACGCAGGGCCCTGCGTCTATCCTAAACGGGAAGAAAAGGCTGGTGGCTCGAAGCAAAATTAAAATTTAAGTATCCATCGCTTTGGCTACCGCATTTTTCATTTGAGCCAAACCTTTTTCTATGACCAATTTTGGCTTCATCTTGTAATACTCTGGATTGAATAGTTCAAGCGATAAAACTACTTTTTCACGATCTTTTGCCAAATCCTTTATGATAGAAGTTAAGGGTGCATCACCTGAGCCTGGATAAATCCTATCAGCATCTGTAATTGTTTTGCGGTCAAATGCCAAAAGGTAATCATTCATATGAAACACTTCTATGGCACTTGCTGCGATCAATTTTAATGAATCAAAATTGGAACCACCTTTGTACAAATGGTAAACATCGGTGAGTAATCTGGTTTCAGGCATGCCACATTGAGCTGCAACATAAAGTAATTGACTCGTCTTATATAAAGTTTTTGAAAATCCCCACAACTCCAACTGTGGTATCACATTTTGTTGAATACCAATCTCTAATAACTTTGCAAAACGTTCACCGACAGCATCGTAGGAATCAACTTCTTTGTCTGTAAGGCCAGCAGGTGGAGCAGCAATGCGTTGGCAATCCAAGATCGACAACATTTCCATTTCCCTTTTAGCTTGTTCGAGTGCTTCATTTCTTTTGGCATCATCTGGGTGGATCCATTGTGCAAAACCAATTGCATCTTCTACCTTAAGTCCATAATCCTTTATTTTTTTAGAAAGATCTTTGAGCGATCGGCCACTTTCTTTGTAGCTATTCAGGACTGGAATCCATAATTCAAGTCCATCGTATCCAGCTGCTGCAACTAGTTTTATTTCTTCATCGAGATCTATCTTTTGGCCTCTGACGGTACTGCTATTGAAGCAATAGGAAAATTTTGTTTTGACCTTTACGGATGGTTTTTCCGTTTGTGAGTCAGGTATGGAAGGATTCAATAGGGTAGCACAACTAGCTAGTCCCATATTTTTCAATACACTTCTTCTGTCCATGTTGACTTTCGCGATTTAAATTAGTTACCTTGTTTACCAACACAAGAAAACGAATATTCGGGAATTGTTAAAATCTATTTTATAATTTGACAATCTAACTCAGCTTGCAGTTTTCAGCGTTTAGCTCTTGTGAATTATGTTTTTGCTTTTGTTTGCTGCGTTAAATTGGTGACAATCTTCGGGAAAATGAGATAATGAAATGGATAAACAGCATACCAGTATAATCTTCCGAGTAGCCCTTTAGGACGGAAAACAGCTTTTTGTACCAAAGTGGCTTTTTCCTCATCTTGTAAAATTTTAAATTCCAACCAAGCTTCTCCTGGTAATTTCATTTCTGCCAAAAGCAAAAGCCTGTTTTCTTCTTTGTCGGCAACTAAAACGCGCCAAAAATCTACCGCATCTCCTTCTGTAAGATCATGTATGTCACGACGACCCCTTCTGAGCCCAACTCCACCAAATGTCTTATCAAGTAATCCTCTCATAGACCATAGAAAACTAGATGAATACCAGCCATTTACACCGCCTATACTCCAAATTTTATCTCGTACCATTAGGATGTTTTCCAATGGAAAATCCTTGGTTTTTTTATCTACAAAACAACCATATTTGGGCACTCTCACTTTCCTTTTGTAATAGTTGTAATTGATTAATCCAGAACTGAAAGCATCTTTCCAACTGGACACCACAAAGTTGTTGATTATCATACTGTTAGCGAGCTCAAGAGCCTTCGTATAATCGATTTGAGGGTGGGGGAGTAAGTCCAAAATTTCCTTGTTTTTACATACCACATCATTTTTCATGCTTGATACCAGGCTAGACGCCAATTTGTAGGAAGTAGAAGTAACAAAATAAAGCCAATAGGATGATAGCTTTGGCGAAAAAATAGG
>JAKQLF010000249.1 GCA_029567325.1 Bacteroidota bacterium
CAATGATAGCTCCAATGGAATTTGATGCAATGGTACCTGATATTGTATCCGTAGATGCAACAGCATTGGATGTAGTGTCCGTAGGAGTTGGAATTACAGCAGTCTCACCTGTTGTCGAAGCATCATCCTTTGAATCGGCAATAGTGCCAGATTTTGGTAATTTAAAGGAAAAATCTACGTCTGATGGCGGTAAACACTTTTCATGGTCACACGCCATAAAATTGACGTATCCTTTAATCGGTTTTGATGCGTCTTTGACTTTGATTTTTTGCTCAATTACAAATGGTTTGTCAGATAAAAACTTAACAACATTCACACCAAAGTATGCATCCATTCCTTCTTTTTTTGCTCCTTTTTCTGATGCTTTACCAACGAGTTCGATACCTGACATCTCTTCATAATTGATGCTCGTAGGTACTGGGCCGTCTTCTGATGTAAACTGAGAATACACTGTCCACCCTTTATCAATAGTAGCCGTGTACTTCAGTTTGAATTCTGTATCATTGATTTTTTCAACATCAAACTTCCATTTTACTGGTGTTAATATCTGTGCAAAACTTGCACTAGCCAAAAATAAAAGCAGCAAACTAAAGGTAAAAAGACGTTTCATTTCTCTTGGATAAATTAGGATTGACAAAAATTTATAGATTAGTATTTAAGGTCAAAAGTGACGTCAGTAGGTGGCAAACATTTTTCACCATCACACGTCATATAAGTGACATAGCCAAATAGCGAATCACCCTTTTTGATTGGAAATGTTTTGGTAAAAACTGCTTTTTCTTTAAATTTGATTACTTCTACATCAAACATGCTATCAAATTCTTTAATTGCTTTTGATTTTTCATCAAATTTCATTTCAATATTATTGACTACAAAAGATGTCGGAATGGGACCATTATCGTCTGTAAATTGTGAATACAAAACCCATGTCTTTTGTATGGATGCCGTGGCGATCAGTTCAATATTATGATCGTCAACTTTTTTTGTTTCAAATGTCCAAGTCACTGGACTTCCCTTTTCGCCAAAAAAATTAAATACTGAGA
>JAKQLF010000273.1 GCA_029567325.1 Bacteroidota bacterium
TCTATAATAATCTTATAATGACTCAATAGTCCTTCTATATTCTGTTTTGAAAACTTAGCTTTTAGAATCTTGTTGTTTTCTGGTATGATGTTAAAGTGATATGCAGTGGCAAAATCAGCTTGTTCGAGAATGGTTTGGTCAAAAATAGCACCAGATAAATCAGACTCGGCAAATGAAGATTTGGTAAGGTCACACTCTGAAAAATCTACTTCCTGAAGGGTGCAAGATCGGAATTGGGTATTTTTTATTTTCAGTAAATAGAAAGATGAAAAATTAAGTAGACAATGGTCAAAAGCAAATGACAAAAGAAATGTATTGCACAAATCAAATCTTAAACCTAGCATCTTACATTCTTTAAATACAACCTGTCTAAATGCTGTACCATTTATTTTAGCATTGCTCAAGTCACAATTTTCAAAACGGCATGATGTAAAGATCGAATATGACAAATCTACTTGGCTAAATATACAACCTTTGAATGTACAGTGGTCATATTCACCGCAAGGAAGACCAGTTTCGTGGTATTGGGTATCTTCAAATAATTGGTCAGAAATATTTAAACTAGGTTTCAATGTCGTCGATTTAGATGTACATAATAGATGTAAAAGTACAAAATACCAATTAAATGCATCGACCAAAATAAAGAAGTTGATATAAAACCTGATTTTTGTGCTACCTTTGTGGTCTAATATCTTTTGTCAATGCGTTTTTCCCAATATCATTTCGTAGATGAAATCAAACATAACCTAGAGAAATTGGGTTTTAAAAAACCTACTGATATTCAATACAAATGTATTCCCAACATCCTACGTGGTGAAGATCTATTAGCCATCGCACAGACAGGTACAGGAAAAACTGCTGCTTTTGCCATTCCTATTATCCATATTTTACATAGCAAACTCAATACTAAGCGTGAGGATGGTATCAAATGCGTCGTCATGGTACCCACTCGTGAACTTGCCATCCAAATCAATGGCGTATTTCAGACCCTTGCCAAAAATACAAGGGTAAATTCGTTTTCAGTTTTTGGTGGTGTAGAACAAGGTCCGCAAATTGCCAAACTAGAAAAAGGAATAGACATCCTAATTACTACGCCGGGTAGAATGTTTGACCTTGTTAGTCAAGGATTTATTAAGCTCAATCGTGTAGAATTGCTCGTATTGGATGAAGCAGATCACATGTTGGAGCGTGGATTTATTAAGGATATAAAGGATTTGCTTCGTTTTCTACCACGCAAAAGACAGACATTGTTCTTCTCAGCGACGATTGATGATGAAATAAAAAACCTAGCTTACACGCTCACGCCGAATCCTATCAGAATACAAGTATCTCCCAAAGATCCTGTATCCAAAAACGTAGATCACTCTGTCATTTTTGTGGATATGGATGACAAACGTTTTTTCTTAGAACGTATGGTCAATGAAAATCCTGATAGCAAAATATTAGTTTTCGTACGTACCAAAGTAAGATGCGAAAGGGTACAAAAAGCAATGGAAAGAGTCGGTGTAAAATCAATATTTATGCACGGTGGCAAAGAACAACAAGATCGGATGGAAACGCTCAATGCTTTCAGAAGTGGCGAAGCGATGATGCTGATCGCTACAGATGTCAGCGCAAGAGGTATAGACATACCAGATGTAGATTTTGTAGTCAATTATGAC
>JAKQLF010000280.1 GCA_029567325.1 Bacteroidota bacterium
AACAAAAACTAGCATGGGCTACGTGGATAATCGCCAGACTAGCTGGTTGGAAAGAGTTTTATAACGTTAAAAGGCCTCCTGGAAATAAAACAATAATAGAGGGTTTGGATAAATTTGATAGCATAATGATAGGGTACAACATATTTAGAAAAAAAGATGTGTCCTAACCTCAGGCTTTGAGTTACGAGCTTTTTAGAATTCAGTTTTTGATGAATTGAAGAGAACAGCAACTGTGAATTCTGGCATAAATTTTGAGTAAACCAACCTTCCTTCAATAGCCACTGGCTTTAGCCTGTGGCCAATAGAAACCCAGACAGCTTGGGCTTTAGCCCAGTATTTGGAATCGGGAGATTTGTTATAGATAGAAATCAGTAACGGGAATTTGATTTTTTTTTAGAATTAATGAAATTGATTTTTTTTCGTGAATTCGTGACATCCTATTTTGTGGAAACCGGAAACCGGATGCGGGAAAACCGGTTGGATGAAATTTCATGATTTTGGTTGACAACTTTTATTCCATATTCCATTATATGTTAAATTCATGAAATGAAGTTTTTTTTTCGTGAATTCGTGACATCCTATTTTGTGTAAACCGGAAACCGGATGCGGGAAAACCGGTTGGATGAAGTTTAATGATTTTGGTTGACAACTTTTATTCCATATTCCATTATATGTTAAATTCATGAAATGGAGTTTTTTTCGTGAATTCGTGACATCCCATTTTTTCGGAGATCAGAAAGTGAAAATAGGTTCCGAGGTTTCACTTTGAAGTCTTTTGACCAGAATTAATGGCTAAAGATTAGCCTCATTTCTTCATTATTTGATCCACTATTAATGCAGTTCTTGCCGCACTTTCGCCAGTAGAATTACATTTGCCTCGTCCCATTAAATCTTCTACAATGGCTTGAATAAGTGGTTGTTGCACGTGTTCGGGCATTACATAGTCAATACGTTGCGGTTCTTCTCCATCAATTTCCAACAAGATATGGAAATCACTAAAAAAGGTGAAAGAGATTTTGCCTTCGCTTCCATAAATGGTTGTGCGTTCCTCATTGCAATTTTCGGCCAAGTTAAAAACCCAACTACCTTTACCAGCAACGCCATTTTCAAATTCAAAGGCTGCGAGCACTTGATCTTCTGCGGGATAGAGTTTGCCATGATTGGATGCGTAGCCAGATGCAGATTTGATTGGTCCTATCATAAAATCCAAAAGATCCAATTGATGAGATGCTAAGTCAATGAAATAACCACCACCGGAAACTTCAGGATTTACCCTCCAATTATCTTGCTCTTTGGTTGCCCAAACAATATCAGGCTCAAGTGATTTGTGTACCATGACGTCTACAAATCTTATTTCCCCGATAAAACCAGAGTCGATGAAATTTTTGACGTGGAGGAAAAGTGGCAAATATCTGCGATAATAGGCGACAAATAAAGGTACTTGGTTCTTTGAGCATACATCAATCATTTGAGCACACTCCACACTATTTCTTGCCATCGGCTTTTCTACATAAACGGCTTTTCCAGCTTGCGCAGCCAAGTTCGTGTAATATTCATGACTATTAGGTGGCGTAGCAATATAGATTGTATTGATTCTCGGATCATTGATCAACTCTTCAGCGTTATCAGTCCAGAAATCAACACCATGTCGAACTGCAAAATCCTTTGCCAGCTCACCATTCCTTCGCATCACTCCAACCAAAGAGGAATTTGGAACTTTGTAAAGTGCAGGACCGCTCTTCACCTCACAAACGTTTCCAACACCAATAATACCCCATTTTACTCCACCCGAATAATCAATCATAAAATTCAATTTAGAATGGACGAAGATAAGCGGAATATCAAAATGGCCGGTTAACCATCATTTATTTAAGTTTAATTTTACCTTTGTAGTAAATATCAATCTAAAACACACCATGATTCATAAAGAAGGGAAAAAACCATTATTAAGTACCATCATCGTTTTTACAATTTTGTCGCTGATATTTCAAAGATTTTTACCGGCTGTTTTTCCATACTTGGCAGTTTTGCTATTGGTGATGTTTTTAGTGTATTTGAATTTTTTCAAAAATCCCAATCGTGAAATAAAACAAATAGAAGAAGACATCATATTAGCACCAGCAGACGGTAAAGTGGTTGTCATCGAACGTGTGATAGAAACTGAATTTCTACAAAAAGAAGTGACACAAGTTTCAATCTTTATGAATCCACTCAATGTTCATGTAAACAGAAACCCAGTCAGTGGTGTCATCAAATACTTCAAATATCATCCTGGTAAATTCATGCCTGCATGGGAGCCAAAATCTTCTACAGAAAATGAACGTACTACCACGGTTTATGAAAATAAAAACGGACTTTTATTGATGAGACAAATTGCAGGAGCACTTGCTAAAAGAATCGTTTGGTACATCAAAGAAGGCGACGAAGTAAACCAAGGAGCGGATATGGGATTCATCAAATTGGGTTCAAGAGTAGATTTATTTATCCCTGATAATTTTGAGATTCTGGTTGGTCTTGATCAAAAATCGATCGGCAACAGAACTGTGATCGCAAAATTGAAATAAAGGACTTTTTAATTTATTGGAAACACTTATACAATTGAATTCAAAGTTTGTTGAATTCCTAATGCATTGAAGGTAATATTAGTTATGTTATTATTTCCAGCGTGTTGTGATAAAATGGCTTGGATCAAATAAGTCAGCTGAAAGATTTGGATTAGCTTTAAAATCATAATAATATTCAACCTGATCCAATACTCCATTTTTATAAAAGGTAATCTTTTCTTCACTCCAGCCTTTTCCATATTTTTTATGTCCTTCAAAAACACCTTCAAATGGTACACCATCGTCAAATGTCATCATTCTCAGCAAAACCATTTTTTCTTGATCATACCATAATTGATTGACCTTTTCTCCATCATATCCAGCACCCACAACCACCACTTTTCTTCCTTTAAATGTGGCCTCAAATGATTTGTTTAAATCATATCCAAAAAGTTCGAATCGTTTGTACACTTCACTTTTTTCCATGAAATACAAACCACCTATTAAAAAAAGTAAGTCGTTTTTATCTGCTCGTGCAGTGACAACTGCTTTATTCCGGAAAACGTAAACAGAATCATTTCTAAAAAGCACTCCATTGCCCTTGTCTGGTTCACCAAAATCAATTCGAAATTTATAAGGTAAAATTCCTGCTTCATACCATGTCTCTGATTTAATCAATGAGTCATTTCTGTAGTTTTCTGTTTTTTGAACGAAAGTAAATGAGTGATACCATTTTTGGTGATATTGCTCATACAGTCGATCTATGAATTCCTTACCTGTTTGATTTTTTTGAAATCCAAAAAAGAGAAAAAATATGCCTGCAATGAAACTAAAAATATTCATATAGATGATTGATTTGGTTATTTACAGAATAACGTTTGATCCTTGAAAATGCATGATGTTTCCCAAAACAAGTCATTAGTTTCGATATCAAATCGACAATTTAAATAAATGTACGATAGGATGAATTGGCCAATTTTCAAGATTTCAAAACGCTTGAATAAAAATTCTTGATGGTTTGCGGAGAAACACGCATGCCAAACATTGTGAATGCAATCAAATTGGTCAAATTTACCTTTAAGTAGGAGTTTTTCTGGTATTTGCGTGCAGAAACAATTGCCGGTTTCTGAATGATTTTGTAAGGTAAATTGGACTTTTTGACCTTTTTGAATAAGGCGAAATCTTCCATGATCACATAATGTTCATCATATCCCCCCAAATCAAAAAAGCTTTTTCGAGTAAAAAAATGACACTGATCCCCACCTCCAGCAAAGATACCATCCTTCCCAGTTTGAGCAGCATTGATGTTCAATAAGACATTGGTTGGCGAAAATCTATATTTGAAAAAGCCCATTATGTGACCTTCGGCCAAGCATTTTTTTATTTCTACATCAAAATGAATAGGCAATTTCACATCGGCATGACAGAAAAGTAAAATATCTCCTTTTGCAGACTTTGCTCCATGATTCATTTGTGTTGCCCTACCTGCCTTTGCACTTTTTATATAAATCGAATTTTCATAAAACAAATGCCTATATGAAAAATCAGTAGAATTGGGTGAATCGCAAAAAATCAATTCCACCTCATGCAAAGCACTTTGATGAATGTGTGCTTCCAAGGCAGCTACATTGGAGGCTTCATTCAAAATGGGAACAATGACAGATATTTTGTCGTACATACAACACTTTGTGGTGATTTTTAAAACAATAGGTTAAATTTAGACCTTAATAAGTCAAAATGCACGATCCACATCGTATCTATATTAAAATTATTTGATAATGAGCAGGACAATCGCACTATTAATTATGGTATTCGCTTCAAATATTTGCTTTGCAAGTAACAATGTTTTTGTGAAAATGAGTCAAGATTTGCTTGCAGCCACACAGAATCGTCAATCCACGGACAAAATTGTAGCAGAAATTTCCAATTTATCTCTGGAGCAACTAGAATCAGGGCTGAAGGATGATAATGAAAAGTTCGCATTTTGGTTGAATATTTACAATGGTTTCATCCAAGTGATTTTGAATGAAAAACCTGAGCTTTATGAGGATAGAGGAAGTTTTTTTAAGCTAAAAATGATTAAAATAGCTGGGCAGGACTTGGCTTTTGCGGATATTGAACATGGCATAATCAGGCGTTCACAATATGAATATTTTCTGGGCTACATTACCAATCCATTTGCTCCAGCTTACGAAAAAAAATTACGTGTGGATGAGAGAGATTTTAGAATCCACTTTGCATTGAATTGTGGTGCCAAGGATTGTCCACCGGTAGCAATCTATGATGATACAAAATTGGATAGCCAATTGGATCAAAGCACTACCCGATATCTCAAAGAAAAAACAAGCATAAGAGATGGTGCTGTTTACACAACTACTCTATTTAAATGGTTTAGAGGTGATTTTGGTGGAGGTGATGGCATCAGAAAAATTATAGAAAAATATACGGGCATTAAAGTCGGAGACCGCACCCTGAATACGGAAACTTACGACTGGACATTGAGTCTGGGGAATTTTATTGAACTAACTTAGTTTTCAAAAGCTAACGGTTCATCTTTTGTATTTAAATTAAAAGTTGAAATCTAAATCTTTATAAATAAAGACTTTTGTCTTCAGCTGTTTCGTTTTATTTTGCTCGTTTGTATTTTATAACAGCTTAATGAATCATGGCGAAAACCGTTTACCACGTATATGTGATTGAACTTTCCAAAAAAGTATTCACTGAAAATGCAAAGTTCAGAGCTGCCAATCCACAATTCAATGGTGTGTTGGAGTGCCTTTATGTAGGAATGACCAGTAAAACACCTTATGAGCGTTTTGATCAACACAAAAATGGGGTCCTTAGTAAAAAAGGGGTTGATATTTCAGCAGCTATTGTCAAAAAATATGGTTTGTATTTACGACCCAGCTTGTACAATCATTTGGGGCCTTATGAAACTCAGGAGGAGGCTTTGGCTATGGAAGAAAAATTGGCTTTGGAGTTGAGAAGGCAGAGATATGCAGTGTGGTTTAATTAGGGCAATGAGTTCAATGAGAGTTCAATGGAGTTCAATGTCTGCAGCCTGTCCCTGCTTTTGCAAGGGGGCGCAATATACCTACACAGTGTAGGTACGCAATCCCCTGCGGGAGCAATGCCTGCGGCGCAATGGAGTTCAATGCCTGCGGCGCAATGACCTGCGGACGCAATTCCCTGCGGGAGCAATGCCTGAGGCGCAAAGTGCTCTCCGGTCTCCGGTTTCGCTGACTACTGAAAACTGAAAACTCAGGGCAAATGGTACAAAACTCGATGCTCGTGGCTTGTGGCCTGAAGTTAGGACACATCTAAAAATAGCATATGTGTTATTAAGAAAAATTAGAGCAAGAATCTAGATTTCTTCTACTTTTTTGCCTTGATGCAAAAACGTAGCAAAAAAAATCAAGGCTGAATTTTTTTCTTAACGC
>JAKQLF010000318.1 GCA_029567325.1 Bacteroidota bacterium
AAATTGGCTAACTGCTGTCTGAATTTCGGCGACAAATTGATCAGATAAAAAATACCGTTTCTTTAACTCCAGAGCATCAATAGTAGTTTTGCGCAATTCCTGGCTGCTAAGGAGCGTACAAATTTTCGCCACTGCATCTTCTTCACTAGTCCATACTAACCAATCTAGTCCCTCAATGACCTCCACTTGTCCTCCATCCGCAGGTAAAAATGGGATACATCCTGACTCAACCATTTCTGCTATACCAATACCAAAGGGCTCGTTTTTTTTTGCATGAATCCCATACCTATTACGACTTAGTAGACTCATGTATTTGTCCCTTGGAAGTTGCTTCTCCCAACTTATCCACTCTTGATCTTTTGTTGCATCCAATAACTTGTTCCAATATTTTGGCTCTCCCACTTCTCCAGCTATATGCAGAGTTACAGAGTGACCTCTTTTTCTCACCTCGCTTAAAATGGCTATTGCTACTTCAATGCGTTTTTCTTGCACAATTCTGGAAACCATCACAAAGCCATTTTCCCTCAGCTCCCAAGGGATTGAGGTGATATATTCTTTTGTGGCTGGCGGATATACTACAGTAGTATCAATATTGTATAGTTTGCTAACGATATTGCCAGTCCATTTGGAGTTTACCAGCGTAAAATTTTTCCTCATATTATCCTGGGAAAATGCTGAAAAACTAAAACACATTTTTCGATATATGCGCCTGAGTGTACTATCAGGATATTCAGCAAGCTGGCGAGCCGCATCATGTGCCTCTCCAAAAATTGGATAGTGAATATATTGGATTCCAGGTTTTCCGAGATCCATCTCGTTGAAAGCGCTAATAGCTAAATCATAATTGTCCAATAAATGTCTTTTGAAGTGCCTCATTAAGAGATGATGTCTTAATGTAAACATCGAGTGGCTATTGGTTAACATGCCCTTCAAAGGCCAAGATGTAATTATTTTTATTATTTTTACCTTATCTGAATTTATTTCAGTGCCATATTGAGCATTCAATTCCTCCACATTCAGACTGGAGAATGTGATCAATTCAAGATCATATAAATTTTGTATTGATTGCAATATCCATGCACAGACGGCCTCAGCTCCGCCTCCAAAGAATGCAGGAAAAAGTATTGCAATTTTAGGTTTTTTCTGCTGTATATCTTTCATTTGGATTAGCCTTTCAGGCAAATTAGATTGACTTGTGAAAAACTTTGAATAAGTTGCCCACAGATTCGGCCAAATTGCAGGCTATCGACTTCAATTAGCTGATTTAGTGTTATAGCTTTTATATTTATAAATCCCATTTCTTTAAGCTCGGCTATTGCCTCTCTCCATTGAAATCCAAAATCACGCAAATGAGTAGGGGCGAACTCGATGATCATAGCAGCTTTGTCGGATTTTTGAAGTGTTTTTTTCATTCCATATAAGGCTAATATTTCTGCACCTTCGATATCAATCTTGAGAAAATCAATATGTGTGATACCCAACATTTCCAGGCAATTGTCGATGGTGCTAACTTCAACATTATATGTATTATTGCTAATGACCATGCTTCTTGGGGCAAGCCCATCAATAAGCTCATTTGCTGCTTTTGCGCGCCTGCTTTCATGATCATGCAAACTAGCACTGCCAGTTTCTACTTGATAATCGTATAATGGCATCCTTCCAGAACGATCTGCAACTGCAATTTCAAGAGGAATAACATTTGACAGGGCCCGCATGTTTTTTGCAAGCGATTGATACGTTATGGGGTGAGGTTCAAAAGCAACCACTTTCCCCTGTTTTCCTACTAATCCAGAAAATAGCTTTGAATAATAGCCTACATGTGCCCCAATATCTAAAGCAATCATTCCTGGCTTTAGCATATGCTTTACTATTTGTACAGAATCTTTTTCATAGTAACGTAAAATTAAAGCAGTCCGAAACCATAAAGGATCTTGATGATGAGTCCTAAATTTAAAAATTCTCTCAAGTGCAGGCACAAAAAATTTTGTAGCCGCCCTATTAAGCTCTTTGTGAAGGGGCTTAAAATTGTTTGTTGCACGGTATATTTGAATAAGCAGATTGTGGAAATTCATATCTTGCATCCTAATATTAGGTAAATAGCAGAGCAAAGACTTGGATCAAAAATAATCAGCTTTTAGGTCAAAAAAAGAATATGCTGGCATAAATTATTGTATAACAAATTATTTATTTAAGATTATATCCAAGATTCAGTGTAGGAATATTATCATGCCACTCACCATACCCACTGATGATAGAACCATCGCCCAGGCGGCTCCAGCAATGCCATATTGGTTTACAAAGACAATACCTAGAGTCAATGTGATTATTACTGAAATAACATTGTACCGAAAGATAAAGGCGGGCTTGTTCATCGCCCGTATAATACTTCCTAAAACATCAGAGAGCGTACCAAAAACGGGGTAGATACATATGGCAATTGTCAGAAATGTACTCCCTTGGTATTTTCCATCATAAAGCCAATGCAACATAGGCTTATAAAAACAGTAGAGCAATAATCCATAGGAAAAAGAACCTGCCGCAAATATAAGCAAAATTTTATAAACTCTCTGAATGAAATTCGATTGATTCTGCTGGTATTCAACAACAAATTTTGGCAATAGTAGAAGGCAAAGGGCCGAACTCACATGCAAAGCAGGCATAATTAAGTTCATATGGGCTTTCAAGATCGCGCTTGCATCAAAGCTTATAATCGCGGGCAATAATATGAAATAAATGTTTCCGGGTATCCAGGTCAGCCCGGCAGTTGCGGCAGACCACTTGCCATAATCACGATGGTCTTTTATCATCAGCTGCTTATCAATAGGACAGAATATGCTTTGCTGATTCTTCTGAAATTTAAGAAAAGCAATTGAAACCAAT
>JAKQLF010000327.1 GCA_029567325.1 Bacteroidota bacterium
AAAAAGAAGCCAATCGCTGCTTGGTAAGTCCCTAAATTTGCTTTTTGATATGTAGTATCTGTTATCATTATCTTTTCTATAACCTATAAAAGATTTTTTGAAGAGAAGGCGGACTCATACATTTCCAAAGCTTTTGGAAAAAGGATGTTATTTTCCAAATGAATGTGCTTGTGAAGATCTTTTTCAAATTCTTGCAAGACCATAAAAGCTACCTGATATGTTTGGCATGCGTCTTTTGGCAGTGTATATCCACTTGTAAGAGCAGCAATTTTTTTGAAGCGGGCCCCTTCTTGTTCATGTTCCATTTTCATCATGCTAATCGGGTTTTCCAAGTGTCCAAAATGTGGCTGAGAAAGTTGGAATTGTCCCCGTTGAGCCGCCGCTAGCGCTTGAATGTAAGGAAATAATATTTGCTCTTCTCTTCCCATATGGTTGGTCAGTTCAATTGCAGATTGATCAAATAATTCTTTTATTTCATACAATTCAGGATGCCGCTCTCCATGCACTTTGCACAATTTGGTAAGATAGGTGGACAAAGCAGGTATGGTATTTCTGACATAAGAATGGTGCACTTTTTCGATATAAGTTGCCAACTCATCTAAAGGCATGTTTCCGAAATTTTCAGTTTCTGGACTCGAAAGGGCTTGATTGATTTCTGCGATGACTGTTTGTAAGTCATAATTTTGCTGTTTACAAGCTAAGTCAAGTGAAATCCCACCATTGCAACAGAAATCAATTCCATAAGCGGTGAATACTTGAGCCGCCTTATAATTTTGAGCAACTATTTTGCTCACTTTTGTATTTGCTAAATCTTGCATGTTTAATAATTTTTATATAAGATAAAAAGATGTTAATATCTTTAATTATGGTAAAAAAACTCAATACTTAATATACCCCTTTCCCACTTCAATGATTTGCTTCATTTCTTCTACATCTGTGGAAGCCAATGCTCCTTTTAGATAATCACGCACACTCTTGAACTTAAAATGAGCAGGGCAGGGGCGATGCTCAGAACATTCTTTAAAACCCAATACACAGCCGTCCAATAGTTGGTTACCGTCAATGACTCGTACGATATCTTCTAATGATACTTTTTTATCCTTAGGTAAACAAAAACCTCCATTGGGCCCACGGAGGGACTCCAACATTCCTGCCTTACTTAACTGTTGTAAAATTTTTGCGGTGAACGGTTGTGGGGAACCAATAGCATCTTTGACTTGTGATACGCCGATATAAGTTACTTCATTTTCGTCAATAGTTCGCTGCTGAAGTGCGAAGTAGATCATGATTTTGATTGCGTATATGCAAGATTTTGAAAACATATCTTTTAAAGTATAGAACAAATATAATGACTATTTCGGAATATAAGATATTTTTATCTTTTATTATTTTGATTATTTTTTCTTGCTACTTTTCGCAAAAGGATTATGTGCTAAAGACAACCGTATCCAATAGTCCAAATCTTCATCCAAATCAAATCCCTCTGGATCAACAAAGACAAATCCTTTGAGTTATTGATCTGTCGCATAAGCAAAATACATCGCTTCTAATACTTCGGCAGGCTCTAAAGAATGATAAAATGAAACCGCTTCTACATCTTGTTTTTCTGCTTGTACAGATAGTAATTGGAAATTTTGTTCCATACAATAGGTCTTTGCAGCATACATTAATTTTTTGCCAACGCCTTGTCTTTGATAAGCTGTCAAAACAGCAAGATCTTGAATATAGAGAATTGGTTTGGTAGAATGATATTGCTCAAGCACATATGCGGTCAATCCTGCAATTACCTGATCATTCAATAAGGCAACAAATACATGGCAGCTATTTTCCCTGAGTAATTTGGCAAGATGTGCTTCATTTGGTCGAGCATACGGTTCATATTCAAAAACAATATCAAATACGCTCAATAGTTGTTTGAAATATTCAATCTCAGCCTCTTCCAATTTTTTGATTACCACATCCATGATTCTACGATCAAAGTTGCGTCCCAACTGACCACATATTGCCCGCAAAGTCAATAAATGTCGCGCGTCTGTCTGGGTCTCCTTCCCGTTGTTTTGGGGCTTCTGAAATTTCGCAGCCGGCTTCGATTGCTTTATGAAAAATTTCATCCACGTTGGGCACATACACGTGCATGACCAAGGTAATCGGAGGATATTTATCAGTGGCGTCAGAAACCATAATGATCGAATCGTCTATTTGAACTTCAGCATGCATGATTGAGCCATCGGGATTTTCAAATCTCCTCATTTCTTTTGCATCGAATATTTGTTGTAGAAGGGTAATTAATTTCCCAGCACCATTCACAATGAAGTACGGTGAAACAGAATTGTAACCTTGTGGTTTGAAGTCTTTGGAATTCATTTTTAGCAATTTTTTGTAGGGCTAAAATAGGTCTTATTATTAAGAATTGAGCTAAATATTAAGACTATAAAATTGAATGCTTTTAAATCAAAAATTTTTAATTGTATTTCAAAAAAGCTATTACTTAATTTTTCCAAAAATAGCCAATCCGGAATTATTCAAAGCTGTTGGTGCGCACATCACAAACGTTATTTGATCTATTGCCACAGTTTTAAAAATTGCACCATTTGATATATCTTGTGGGTCATTGGCTTTTTCATATTGGTACCATTGATTTCCCGTGGATTTGAGCAGAACTCCCCCTGACGTTATTGAATATTCATTTGAAATGGAAACCGTAGACAATTGTGAAATTAGCTTTTTTGATTTCCTAATCCATTGATCATTTTTAAACTCTACAAAATGAATGTTATTATGAAAATCACCGATTGCTGCATAATTATCTGTTAATGATACACTTGTACCAAATCCACCTGAAAATACGGGAGTGTCATCAGCCATTTTTGAGTGAAATGTCCATGTGTTATTGATTAATTCAAAAAAATATGCACTTCCACCATACGGTGCACCAACATCATCAAGTGCAGCACCTATGACCATTTTATCTTCAAACAAACTTATGGAAAAACCAAACCAATCTTCAAAATTTCCATCATTGGCCAATACTACTTGATCAGGGACCCAAAAATTTCCATCAAAAGTGTATGTGTGTACAGATCCAGTAAAATCATTTGAGCCTACATTTCCAATGATGATGTGAGTAGCTGAAATACTATTATCATAGCCAAATAAATTATTGCTTACCCCGGCAGGATCAATGATTTTTTGATGTTCAACCCAAGAACTTCCATTGTAATGATAAATGTATGAAGCTCCGCGATCAAAATTACCATTAAAGTCTGCTTTTGAAGCACCAACTATTGCCCAATTACCAAAAATGGCAACTGAATTACCAAATTCATCAGATGCGATTCCGTCACTAGCTGTAATTTTTTGCATTTCTACCCATTTTTGACCATCAAAATGGAAAATGTACGCACAACCTTGAGCGAATTTGCCATCTACTGTTGCATCTTTAGCTCCTATGATGGCAAAGTTTTCATGAATATCAGCATCGGTACCAAAGCCATCCATAGCCGCACCATCACTTGCGAAAACAGGATTATATGCAGTTAAATTATCCATTTCACATCCCCATGAACCAAATCCAACATTACCATTGCTATTGGATGGTGGCATCCAAGCCATAGTACCATTACCATTACTTTGAAGTACTTCTCCAAGTTGACCTATTTGCCCAGCTGGTTTTATTTCTCCGGTTATATTCATGCTTCCATTTACTTCGAGTTTCTCTGATGGCGAAGATGTGCCAATGCCAACATTACCCACATTTCCATTATAAATATCATTTCCACTCAATGTCCAATTCCCACTTCCAAAATTGTCAAGACTATTGTAATGACTTGCTGTTATTTCCCATTTTTGGATGGTAATGTCATACTTTAAGGTAACACTACCACCATTGTATACTGCAAATGTCCCTCCAGTTCCTGTGTAGATTTTATTTGGTCCAATAGCATTGGCATCGTCATTATAAATTTCTAATGAATGGCCACTGCGATTGTATAAAGTGATGATTCTGTCATGTTCTGCTGCTGCTATTCCTCCTATTTGATAATTACCCGTTGGGCCGATTAACTTGTAATGATTTAATTTATTTGTGTTTATATCTAAGTTCAAAGTATTACCATCTAACACGGATAATTCACTACTTTTCAATATCAAATCACCTGCAATATCCAAGGTTGCCTTTGGATCTACGGTGCCGATTCCTATGTTTTGGCTGAAAAGCAAAGAAAAATTGAAATAGAAAATTGAGGTCAATATAATTTGTCTCATAACTTCATTTTAAGTATGAGACAAATGTCTATCAAATTATTTTGAGAATTTGGGACGTTGTGTGGATCACTACAGCCATTGAGTAAAATACACCTCCTGTTGATTGTTTACCGACATACTGGGGTTATTTATTTGAATAGGATAGGAAGTTTGGTATCGTTTGAAGTGAAAATTATTTGACAAATTCATCAATCAAAATTAATTGGCAACTCCACCTTTAACAACAATTCATTAACAAAAAGTAATCATCTTCCATTTTATGTTTGCATCCTAAACATCATAACATGCAATACAAATTACTTTTTTTATTCGTGAGTTTATTAATTTCTAATTTGACATATGCAAAAAGTGAAAAAGTCATTTTGGGCCCAAATGTCAAATTACCAACAGATACTAAATCTCCTGCAACTTCATACAATTAAAATGCCCTTTGGGACAGGTTTTGTAGCCCAATTTACTACATGGCCGGCAGGATAAATTTACTTCTTTGTTGATGAATGGAATAAGATTTTGAAACCCGTAATAAGGGTACATTCCAAATTTCGGAGTTGTATTTCCCCAGAAAACAGTTATGGGCTTTTTTAAGGCAGCACCGATGTGCATCATGCCCGTATCTCCAGTATAGATGTAATCACTTTTTTGTAGGATGAGCGCAGAAGTTGAAAGGTCAGATTTGCCTGTAAGATTGATGACGTTTGTTGCGGTTTGCTCTAAATATTGAGCTTCTTCCTCAACATCTTTTCCACCGATCAACACTACTTTTTTGCCTGTGGATTTGATAATGCGTAGTGCTAGTTCCTTGGGTATTCGTTTGGTTGCATGGGCAGCTCCTAATACTAGCACTTCATAAAAATCTGGAATTTCTGCTGGTAACAAAGATTGAGGATCGATAAAAAAGTCCAGTCCCATTCCATCGTCTTGGATACCGATTGGCTGCAGAGCTTCTAAGTAACGATCAACCAAATGTTTGTCTGGTAGGAAATCTTTTTTGAAATTTACGAATACCCATTTTTGGATATTGAGTTTGTCAAATGCGATGGTCTTATTTCCTAACTGCCTACACAATCGCCTCGTTTTTAATGATTTGTGCAAGTCAATAACCAAATCATAATTTTCAGAACGGAGTTTGTTGAGTAATTCACTTTCATTTGACTCATCTAGCAAATGAATTTGATCAATGTAAACATTGTGTTTTAAGATGTTTTCGAAATTGGATTTAGTCAAAAAGTGGACTTCTGCCAATTGTTGTTTTTTCAACCACCGGACAACAGGACTTGTGAGTACGATGTCACCGATTGATGACAAACGTACCACAAGTACCTTATTGATCTTCATATTTTCGTTTGAGATAAACTTTTATTTTTTCACAAATTGCTTTGCGTACGCTTTTTCACCTATTGAAATCCTCAATGTATATAATCCAGATGATAAATCTTGAACATTTAAGTTGATGCTATTATCTCCAAAACTGCCTCTGTTTTTGAATGTTTTTATCAATTTTCCGGCAGTATCGTGAATTTGGAGAGTTAAATCATTGGCTTCTTTCAGATTCAAACTCAACCACAATTGATCTTCGGTAGGGTTTGGAGTGAGTGATAATTCAAGCGCTTTCAACTCATCTTCAACTCCAGTTAGTACCCTTTGACCGTTACTGAACCAAACTGCCCATTTGGCATCCTCGATGTAATCATTTCCTTCTTCATCTTCCGATGCAATTTTAGAATCTTTTAATATTGCAAATTTCAAATTCCTTCCATCCGATAAGGTTTTAGTATCATATACCACTACATCATCATTTTTGCTGTAAGTGGGATAACCAAGTGTGTTATTTTGCGCAATGACGTCTACGTCGCCCGTTTCTATATTGGCTCCGAGCACGTAATTGATGTCATCTTCTATGTAATCAAAAGCAACGATGTAAGGACTGTTTTTGGCGAAGGTAGGATTGCCTACGTCCACTCCTTCGGGCAAGCCGCTGAACAATTTGTCAAACAGTATTTCATTACCAGTAGTGAAGTTGTTTTTGTCTATTTCCCAGACTTTCATGAAATTGATATCCCAGTAGGAGATTTCACCAGCAACTGGGCTATTGATTACGTTGTATGCATCATACATCAAATATTCCCCAGTATAATCAAATTCCATAGCATCTGCATATTGCACGTCACCCGTGGAAATACCTGCTGCAGTTGTAGCATTTTTGAACGTATTCACAGTGCTTTTGCCAATGCCCAAATCAATAATAGTAACTTCTGGAGTTAATTCTTCTCTCAATAAAGCAAGTCTCCTTCCATCTCTCGAAATGACGACATTTCTGAATTTGATGGTTTCTAATAAAACTTGTTCTTGGGCCTTTTTGGTTTGGTAATCTACGGTGATGTTATGCAGTTTACCATCGCTGGCTATGTATACAATTTCTGTTCCGTCATCGGTTACACTTGGTTTACTGAGCGGATCATTGATGGACAAATTTGGTGAAAATATTAAATTGACATCTGGATCGATCATATAAATATCCGTTTGATCTCCATTTGAAACAAGGATTAAATCAGCCCCTGGGTTTACTTTGATATCTGTCTGATATTGACTACCTGGATCTGGAGTTCCGCCCCCGCCGCCTGTACCGCCTTGTATACCGACATTGTTGAACGCTGTTTCAGCAATAGCTGCAACGGATGCACCATATAAATCTTGTGCAGCTTTCATCACCGCAAACTTAGCATCTACAAATTGAGAGGATTTGGTCAAATATTGACTCAATGCTCTATAGTATACTTTTTCTGCACGGTCTTTTCCTACTGCAGCATTGGAAGCAAATAAGAAAAATGCATAATTTGGAATACCACTATTGATGTGAACCCCACCATTATCTTGAGATCCTTTATATTGTTCGCTTACATTTTTTGGTTGAAAACCAGCTCCGTAATCGTTTGCAGCTGCTTTATTATGTGGATCTGATAAATCACGAAGTGCACCAGATGGGAATGCATTTGTCTTTACCACATCTTCGCCTATCAACCAATCATCTCTATCAATCAGTGCACCAAAAACATCGGCAAAAGACTCATTTAGCGCTCCTGATTCTCCTTCGTATTCCAAATTGGCAGTATTTTGTACAACACCGTGCGTCATTTCGTGACCAGCAACATCCAATCCTCTGGCCAACTCTCTGAATCCTCCATCTCCATTACCATAAAACATAGCTGCACCATTCCAAAATGCATTGCCCATTGATTTTCCGTCTTCATCCGCCACATTGATCAATGAAATGATGTTTCCACCACCACCGTTGATCGAATTTCGGCCATGTACATTGATGAAATAATCATATGCTTTTGCGCCATTATATTGTGCTGAAACAGCAGCGGGTGATTTCCAGGTCGTTTCGGTTGTCTTTACGTGGTCATAATTGAAATCATCCTTTTGCGGTGAGGTGTTTTTTGCATCAATGGTCCAAATCGTACCATCTGGATCATTGGGTAGGGCAGAAGAGGTTACAAACATTGGTCTGTTTACATCAATCAAATACCTCACGCCATTAAAATCAAGACTGTTGATGGTCCTGCTGACTCCCAATAAGTCCGTTCCCTGCATGGCTATGTGGCCATTTAAGATGGTACTATTTTCAACTTTATCCTCAATGATAGTTGGAGTTTCTGGCTTTGCGTCTACGATTTCGCCAAAGCTGCCATGATTGTGCAATTTGCAACTGTTGACATATTTGTTTATCAGTGTTCCGTTATGTGCATCGATGAAATACTCCCATCGGTGTAAATTATCGGGATAGGCAGTTATGTGATAAGTAAGTGTAGGCTTTTTATCGTGATAGTATATGACCAATTCTGATTTCGGATCACGATCTCCCAAAATACCCATGACATCTTTTAGTGGCATGAATTTTTCTGATTCGCTGAGCAATGCAAGAGCAGTGGCTTCAGAAATACTTGGATTTACTTCAAATTTTTCTAAACTCTTTTTCCATCGACCATTCAAATAGTCGATTTTATCGCGGTTGGTATGTAACAATAATTCACTTCCATAAATTTTGACGCCATTGTATTGTTGATCAAATCGGATGTGTTTACTACCAAATTCATCTGTATCAATACGCGTCATCACAAATTCTGATTCAGGGTTTTGCACCTTGATTTGCGTTTTTACAGCATTCAAGTAAGCATAACTTTGGGTAATCAAATCTTTGCCTTGTCTGGCTTTGTCAGATAATTTTCCTTTAATGGCAATAGGTAAGTTTTCATCATTGTATTGAATGACCGAAAACTTAGAAAAATCAAGCGCTGCGCCATTGATAGCGCTGAAATTTGATGATTGTGCCGTGGTTTTGCTGAAATCTGCACCCTTATAAAGCGACTTTAGTTCTTCGACATCAATATTTAATGGACTAGGTTTAGTATCAGGGATTGTTCCAACCACTTTTTTAAACTGGCCAATAAGCGCAGCTGTTGAAAGCCATAAGCCTAAAATTGTTAAAATTATTTTTTTCATTATTTAGAAGAATTTGCTGTTGATGTTTCTAATTTTTTAACCATTGCCATGAAGTTTTTGTGAAAGATTTCTGGAGCTTTATTTGCCAACTCCTTATATCCCCACTGAAGTTTGTGTTCTTGGCCATTTCCTTTGTGAACCATAAAGTAATACCTATTTCCAGGCTCGTCCAATACTTGCTTATCAAAATTTAATGTTTGGTAAGATTCAAATAATTGACTTGCAATGTCTTTTTCAAATTTTCCAACTTCTGTAAAGGTGGTGTCGGTATTTCCAGACCTGAATACCAGTCCATTTTCAAGCAGATAATATTGTGATACTGCTCCTGTAAAACCGCCACCACTTCCCAAGATGATCATATTTTTGCTGTAATTGGCGGGGTTGATGACCTCTTTGTTACAGGAGAAATTGAGTATGATCAGGAATAATAGGGCTGAAAATGGGTGATAATTTTTATTCATAATTCCAAAGATATTGGATGTCAGATTGTTGCCAAAATATTGATGCAGTTATTTAATATTCTTTGTAATTTTTAGGACGTTGATGTGGGCTAAAGGTAACCATTTGTCTTCTTCTCAATGTTGTCGGTGTTCAGACATGGGAAATAAAAGGAAAAAAGTTGGAGTTCCATAGGAACGGCCCATATGACGGAGAGTCTTTTTCAAGGGAGAATTTGTTTCATCCATGAAGGACAGGTTTATGATCTTTACTAAATTGTATTCAAGAATTGTAGTTGTTTACCATTATAAACAAGCATTTCTGACTCACCTCTGGAGGTACATTAACAAACAATTTTCAATAAGGCAAAGACATTTTTCATTTAATTATTTAAATTTGTCTAGATCTTTACCAAAAGTCTATCACAAGTCAATCAATCAATGCTATAGAAAGTTTATGGATCGATTGCATGCTATGAACAAGCTTATACCTACAAAAATTAAATTAATATGCAGAAAGCTTTCCAAAAGTTATTTTTTCTAAGTTTAATATTGTTGTTTTTTTCCTGCCAAGATGAAGAAGTTACTCCATCGACGACAGACAAATATTCCCACAATGTTGCTTCATCTTGGGTAAACTTGGCGCTTGACATGGTTAAAAATAGTCCGGGATTTAGTCCGCCAGTTGCCGCACGAACTTATGGGTATTTAGGATTAGCAATGTACGAAGCAGCACGCCCCGGCATCACAGGTTATAAAACATTGGGTGGGCAAATCAATGGACTTTCGGAAGAAGCCATTCCAGATGCCGAACCAGGATTGGAATACAATTGGGCTTTGGCCGTCAATGCTGCAGCGGCAGAAATATTACACGCTTGTATGGATGGCGCTCGTGCAGAAAATGCGGGTATCATCGAAAGTAATTTAGCCGTTCAAACAAGCTTGTTCAAATCTGACAATTCAGTTGCGGTTGTGGAGCGTTCTCTTGCATATGGCCAACAAGTTGGACAGGCAATAGTTAAATTTGCAGGATCAGATGGTCAAGCAGAGTGTTATAAATCAAATTTTCCAGCGAATTTTAAGGTTCCTACAGGAAATGGCTTTTGGGTTCCAACCAGCGCACAATTAATTCCACTACAGCCATACTGGGGCAATGTGCGAAGCTTTGGACCAGGAAATCCAGATGTGGCAGTAGACCCTCCATTGCCATACTCGACAGAACCAACATCACCATTTTACAAAGAAGCCGAGGATGTTTATTTGATTTCACAAGGTCTTTCAGCAAGTCAAAAAACGATCGCAGAATATTGGAGCGATGATCCTGGAAAAACGGCTACTCCGCCAGGACATTCTTTATCAATCGCCAAAATTGTGGTCAGTAAACAAGGTGTAAACTTGGGCAAAGCGGTAGAAACGTATGCAAAAGTCGGAATGGCCGTGCATGATGCTTTTGTTTCTTGCTGGAAAACTAAGTATCAATATAATCTGGTCAGGCCAATTACTTATATCAGACAACAAATGAATCAATCATGGACACCCATTTTGCCCACACCACCATTTCCAGAATATACCAGTGGCCACTCTGTCCAGTCAGGTGCAGCAGCACAGGTTTTGGAAAGTCTTTATGGTTTTGAATATGCTTTTAAAGATAATACACACGAACAAAGAAGTGACATCAATGGGACGCCTCGCAATTATGTCTCTTTTGCTGATTTTGCAAATGAAGCTGCAATCAGTCGATTTTATGGAGGCATTCATTATAAAAAAGCCATCTTTGAGGGTGTAGGACAAGGTAGATTAGTTGGGTTGAATGTATTGAAACTACAGTTTAAGTAGCAGAGCGTATATAAAATGGTTCAGAATTAACTTTAAATATACTCCAGACGAGAGATGAAGGACGAAAGATGAAAGTTCAATAAATTTCAACAATATCAAAAACCGCTTTGAAAAATACTTTCATTTTATTGAAGTTTACATTAATCCAGAACATGAAACAATTAATGTAATAAAAAGAGAATTTATTTTTTCCCTTGAAGAGCAATTATAAAAAATTGGAAAGAGACGGTATTTGACTAATAACGATCCCTTTTTTCTCATACCTATGGCTTACATGCCTTTTTTCTTTCGACTTTTTTATTCCGAACTATTGTAAAATAAAAGAAGGGCAGTGTTACATCACCGCCCTTCTTATGTTAGTCCAAATCAAAATCGGAAGAATAATCTAATATTATTTAAGCAACCACATCTTATCATTGATGTCGTCTTTTCCACCAAATTGTGCCATGATGGATGACTCATAATTTGCCTGATTGGTGGTTCTTTCAGAATAAGGGTATTGCCATCTCAACGCAATCCTTTCTGAATTACCGGTTCCAACACCTACATAAAATTTTGGAAATCCAGTCCTTCTCCAGTTGAAATAAGCTTCCATTCCTGAATTCATGAAGAAGGCCAAATACTTTTGAGTGAGGATTTGTTCCAAACCTTTCGCGTCAGCAGTGTATTTTACATTTGCTTGGGTTAAATAAGAACCATTCAAATTAAAATTATAATTGAAAGAAGCAAAGTCAGAGGCGTTTTTGCCACCAGTTTTTGAATAGGTGAATGTGTTAGCACCATCTTTAATTCCATAAAATTCGAAAGAAGCCTTGATACCGTTTTCATACCAATTTTGAGCAGAACCTGCAGCCCAACCTCTGTGAATGCCTTCTGCAATGTTGAAACACATCTCCGGATAACCCACGATGAAAGTTGCTTCACCTTCGTAATTGGTATAGTATCTATTGCGATTTTGGAAAGAATAAGAACCTGGCGCAAAAGTTCCATTACTTGTTCCAGCTTTGAATGACATGTCTGCCAAATCTTCTCCTGAACTAGCCCCATGATATGCAGCGAAATCACTTGCAGGTTTTCCAGCTTTCAATTCTGAACCAGCAGGCTCTGAAGTCACAAATAATCGAGGATCTTGTCTTTCTTTCAATCTATCTATGTACGCAGCAGACATATTCTGTCTGGTAGCATCAAATCCAAAGTTATCGGGATTTGATGGATATTTGTTGAAGTTATTGGAAACAAACTCAAGATTATCACCCAATCCTTGTAACAAAGGATATTTTCCAGGATTAGTAAGGATAGCAGCGAATCTGCCTTTGATGTTAAGGTCTGGATCACTTTCTTTAGCACTCAAAGTCGTTAAAATTCTCAATTGAAAAGCATTGACCACTTTTTGCCATTTTGCCAAATCACCTCCAAAATAAATATCACCAGCTACATTGTTGTTTCCTTTATTGACCAAAGTCGCAATTTCATCATTGGATTCCTCCAACCATTTCAATATCTGCACGTATATTTCCTTTTGTGAATTGTATGCAGGTTCAAAATTTTCAACACCTTTCAACGCATCATTGAGTGGCAAATCACCCACTCTTTTGGTCATTTGATCGTAGAAAAATGCTCTGAAAAATTTGCCCAATGCGCTGTAAGGATTTACTGTCTCAGCCCCAGCATTGATCGCCTCTTCTTCCATCTTCACCACATTTTTCAAAGTGATGAAATGATTTGGCATTTCCGACCAAGTGTATTCGTTGGTAGCGTAATAATTATAATTAGAACAGTAGAATTGATTCCACCTCATCTCACCACTGAATGCCCGACCTGTACTGTTGTACATTTGGAATTCAATATTATTCAAAATCAAAGAAGCAGGAGCGGTGACTGGTCTGTTTGGGTCCTTTTCCAAATCTTCAAAATTGTCCTCGCATCCAAAGGTAGTCACTAAAAAAAGTGCTCCTATCAATATGATTAATTTATTCATCTCTTTTAATTTTTAATTATTTTAGAAATAAGTTTAGAAGTTGAAATTGATATTCACTCCATATCTTCTGGTTGAAGGAGTTTGTACATCTGATGAACCACCGCTGATGTACTGATTGAGGTCAATGTCTTTCTTCTCAGCAAAATAAAGTAAGTTTCTTCCCACGAATGAAATACCCACGTTTTGGATGGATTTACCAAACCATTTCTGAGGCAATGTGTATCCAACAACCACTTCACGAAGCATGCCGAAAGATCTGCTCATCAAATTACCTTCGTCTGAATTGTAATATCTACTTACCCAGTCTTGAAGGAATTGTTTGGTATCATTTGGTTTGTATGTTAAAGCTCCATAGTTGGTTACCAAACCATTCGCATCAAAGTTTAAGCTCGTTTCATTTGAAATTTGCACGCCTTCACCAACATAAGATTTGACTCCCAAGTAATCTTGATATCTTGCTTCTCCATATTCACCTTGTACAGTAGCAATGTGTCTACCACCTCTGAATGTTTGTTTTTGAACGTAATTGGAAATTACTCCCCCAATTCTTCCATCAAATTGGAAACTCAAACTCACTGTTTTGTAAGATAATCTGTTGTTGATACCAAAAACAAAATCAGGGTTGATGTTTCCTAAATATTGTGCTACTGGCGCATAAATTGGTCGACCACTTGCATCATTGATGATTTGACCTTCAGGATTTCTTACGAATGCTCTGCCATAGTATTTGTCAACTCTGTCGCCTACTTTAAAGAAGTTGTTCAAACTTTCAACACCTGGGTAAATCTCCGTGAGCTTTTCCTGATAAGTGGACCAGTTTGCTAAGAAATTCCATGAGAATCCGTTTGGATCGAGTATTGGACTTCCTGACAATGACAATTCTACACCTTTTTTCTGTGTTTTGATACCATTTACGAGCGCAGATGTATAACCTGATGTGCTAGAAACTGGAAGCGCAAATATTTTTGGACCTTCATTAGAAATAAAATAAGTTGCATCAAAACCAATTCGATTATCCAAAAACTTAAGGTCAATACCCAATTCTGTTTGAGAAGTTGAACTCGGTTTAAGGTTTGGATTATTGAGTTGGTTTGTGAATACCGCTGATGGCTGGTTGTTGTAATTTGTTACGATTGAGTAAACCGCAGAGTTCTGATAGGTTGGTCCATCATATGGCGAAAAATATTGTTCACCATAACCAATAGGATAAGATGATACTGGAGTTGCTCCGATAGATGATTGTGTAAGACCATCTTTCACATTGGCATAAGAAGCCCTTACTTTACCGTAAGAAATGAAGGTTGGCATTGGGAGGTAATCTGTAAATGATGACGCCAATGAAACAGAAGGATAGAAGAATGTATTGTTTCCCGCAGGAAGGGTAGAAAGTTTATCAACCCTACCAGTCGTAGATAAGGTAATCAAATTTTTCAACGTAAAGTCTGCAGAATAATATCCAGAATATACGCTCATATCAGATTTGAAGTTTGCCAATCTTACTGGATTTGATGAATTATTGAAGTTGTATAAACCAGGTACATTCAAATAATCAGTTGTTCCAAATTCTGAATTATAATTAAAACTTCTGACGTTACCACCTGCCCAAATTTTTGAATTCAAACCCTTTATAAGGTCTTTGTCAAATCTTACTAAGATATCTGTATTGTTTTCGAAAAGGCTTCTGCGATCTTCTCTATAATCTCCTCTTCTTTCATCTCTACCATAAGAACCAGCGGAGTATGGCATTTTCTCTGTTCTGAGTAAATCCCAAGTTGTTACTTGTGTTCTCACCATCACATCCATGAAGGGAGTTATGTCATATGTCATGCTAGCTTGGCCAATCACGTCTGTTTTGTGGTGACTTCTCAACCATTCGTAACTCATGAAATAGGGATTGTTGTATCGTTGGTATTCGGCATATACTTGTTGAATACCTTCTTTACCTGGCTGCCAGTAGTTTTTCATATCGTCGATGTTCCAATCCGCAGCACCCCAGAAAATCATGTTGTATATGATTGAGTTTGGACCGTAGTTGATGTCTGGATAGTTAGGACTGTTTTGTCTATTGTATTGAAGTCCTGAAGAGAATTTCAACTTTGAAGAAAAGGCATAATCAGTTACCATATTGAAGTTGACGATGTTTAATTTGGTATTGGGAACCAGGCCTTTTTGATAAGTATTGGAACCAGAAATTCTGAAGTTGTATTTGTCACCTGAAGAGGCCAATGCAATGTTGTTGGTACTTAAAATACCTGGCTCAAGGAAACGTGTCAAGTTATCTTTTCCTCTTGCTACATAAGGTGTTCCTTGTCTGATGCCTGTTGCTGGATCTACAGGTGAATCATATTGTGGAATAGGTTGACCGTCAAATTTTGGTCCCCAACCACCATCATAATCTCCGTCATTGAGTCCACCGCCTTTTCCATCGACAAAGGCATATTTACCGTGGTCACCAGGGCCGTATTCATCTTGTACTTTTGGAAGTGCAATGAAGCCATTGTCAACCATGGTTGAACTGTTGAAGTCAATTTGGAAACCTCTTTTGTCTTTAGATCCTCTTTTTGTAGTTACAAGGATGGCGCCATTTTTACCCCTGAAACCATACAATGCTGAAGCCGATGCTCCTTTCAAAACAGAATAAGTTTCAATATCATCTGGGTTGATGTTCCAAGTATCTGAGTTTACAGGGACACCATCCACAACAAATAAGATGTCGGTATTACCTCTCAAAGAGATATTTGGCTTTCTCAATAATTCTGGTTGAGCGCCAATGGTCAAACCAGCAACTTTTCCAGCCAATGCATTGATGGCGTTTGGTTCTCTGGCTTTTGTTGTAGCTGCTCCATCTACAGATTGGATAGCCACACCAATTCTTCTGGAATCTTTTTTGATACCCAAGGCAGTAACTACCACCTCCTGGATGGTCACCCCTTCACTCATTATAAACTCAATTTTGCTTCTTTCACCTACTAATTCTTGTCTAGTTTCATATCCTATATAAGAAGATTCAATGATGTCAGTAGATTTCACACCTTCTAATACAAAGTTTCCATCAGCGTCAGAAATTGTGCCTGTAGTAGTGCCAACAATCAGGATATTTACCCCGATCAAGGCTTCATTGGTACGGTAATCAATTACCTTTCCGGTAATCGTTTTTTGTGCATAACTACTTATACTTGAAAGCATAAGTAACATGACACAAACATGCTTTGCCAGCGTGTAAAGTTTTTTCATTTGTCAATTAATTGTATATTGTTTAATAAATGAGATTGGAAATCTGATAAAAGTCTTGTAATTATCAACTTCCGGATTAAGCTGCAAATCTCTGATTATTAATACTTTGGAATGGAATGTGACATATTATGGAATGTTTAATATCTGACACCATGTATGTTAACTATGTTGCCATAATGTAAATTTAATCTTATAAAATTTCAGGCCTATTTTATTTATATATTTAATTCTATTCGGTGTTCGCACTTTTTAATGCTTACCATTTTACCATTGTGTTTTATAATTATAGCAATGGAGTTTGGCTTTCAAAATTTTGTTTGGAAAGGATCAAAACAAAAACTTAATATATGTTATTAAAGTGTTAAGGATTTTTGAAGTGGGATATTAAGTTATTGTTACGTGTGCGGTTTCATAGAAGAGAACTTATGTCCAAGAAAAAAAATGCTGGCAAATTCAACCCCAATTCGGGGTTGTCAAAATTTGGGTATTTGATTTCCCCGAGCTTCGCACGGGGCTAATCAAGTTGAACCCTGTCAGGGTTCAGCACATTCACCACCTTATAATTGGCATTTTCTTTCGTCCTTCGTCTCTAATCTCTCATCTCACTCGAAGCTCGAAGCTCGTGGCTTGTGGCGCTAATGGCCCGTGGCTCAAGCAACATGGCATGAAAACCATTTACTTCCCACATTCGTTTAGATATTAAACCATAAAATTATGCTCATCCATAAAATTGCAATCTTAATCTTCGGCATTGGATTTTTGAGTTCGTGCCAAAATACCCAACCAGAAAGTGCCGATGATTTTAAAAGGGAAATATCTGGCAAGGAAAAAGATTACTGGTACAACGGCACCGCAGAATTGACGAGTTATAAGCTGATGCAATCAAGATATGGTGAGCAACATGTCGGAAATGCTGTTTTGATTTTTGTGACAGAACCATTTTCTCCAACCAAGTTTGTCAAAGCAGATAGGGAAGGCAAGGAATATATCAGCGTTTTGAAACTCAATGCCACAAAAAAGTTTGATACAGGAATTTATCCTTATTCATTGATGACCAGTACTTTTACGCCATTTGAAAATACAGATCATGCTCTGAAAATCTCTTTCAGTGGTCAAGAATGGTGCGGTCATGCCTATATGGAAATGGTCCATAAGTTTAATCCCGAAGTAGAAGTTGCGTCTTATTTTGAGGGAGAGTCTTTTGATCAAAAGGAGATTCCAGCAGAATTTTATGAAGATGAAATTTGGAATTTGATCAGACTAGAAAGTAAAAAACTGAAAACTAGTAAAGCCCAAATGGTACCTTCTTTTGAATTTTTGAGGTTGTACCACAAAGAAGTAAAAGCTTATGCTGCTGAAATAACGCTTGAAGAAGGAACAGCAAATACTAAACTGGTGAAGCTGACTTATCCTGATCTCAAAAGGACTTTGGAAATAAAATACACCAAAGATTTCCCTTTCAAAATATTAGGATGGACGGAGCAAATTTTGATTGATCAGAACACCACCTACACCACTGAAGCTATGCTAAACAAAAGCATCAACTTGGATTATTGGACCAAACACAATGTCCAAGACAGTATTTATAGACAACAACTGGGTTTATAATTAGGAAATATAGGTATTGTTAAATACGCAGAGACGCAAGGCCTTGCGTCTGTACTTTGGGTAATTTTAAATAAAGGAAAGTGACAAGGCCTTGCGTTTGTACAGAAAGGTCATAAAGTTTGAAGGGAGTTTAATTGTTTATACGTTAAATCGTTTATAGTTGGCAAACTTATGAACTTTGAAATTGCTCCAGATTTCTGATTTCAATAGACTCGTTGCTCGTGGCTCGAAGATCGCGGCTTTCCGTCCTCCGATTTCCAACAATTTCACATTTTACATCATACATCTCACATTCTCAAAAAAGCTGAAAGCTGAAAGCTGATAACTGAGAGCTGGTTTCTCGATGCTCCCTTCGATTTCCTTCCGAAAGCTATCGGAACCGGTCTCCAAGCATTTTACATTTCAAGAAGAATTTGCGCAGTCTCATGCTCCATCCCATTCTGAAAAATACCATTCAATTGAGCCATGATCGTTTCTTGTAGGCCACCAATTTGGGACAAATCTTCTCCCCATAGTTTTGGATCAGAAAGTAGTTGTGTAAATAGGTGCTGATCTGGTATGGAATCTTCTTTGGCTTGACTCCAGAAGGTTTTCATCGTGTTTACCACATATGAATCATCATTGATCACGAATTTTAAATCATTGTAATGGCCGCGATACAATAAAATCATGGATGAAAAAGCCAAAATAGTACCTTTGGGAAAAGTGCTATTTTGGTTAAAATATTCCTTAATGGTGGGTATGATGCGAACTCTTCCTTTTGAAAAAGAATTGAGCGAAATCGTTTCAAGTTTGTGGTGTAGGAAAGGATTTCTGAAACGGTCTAAGGTGTCCTTGGCATAATCTATCAATGTTTGCTTGTCTAAGGGCAAAATGGGAATGATTTCCTGATAAATCAAATGTTCCACATATTTTGAGAGCAAGTCGTCTTCCAAAACCTCTCTCACAATTTCTAATCCATAAAGTAAACCAACTGGAACCAGACTTGAATGTGCACCGTTGAGTATTCTTATTTTTTTGATCCTATATTCACTGAGGTCTGAGGTATAAATGATTTGAAGTCCGGGTGTTTGATGCCAGGGTAGGGCAGATCTTACTTTGTTATCTGCTTCTATCACAAAAATGTGGTAGGGCTCACCTTCTGTAATGAGATTGTCTACATATCCAACCTTTTCTTGAGCTGCCGATAAATGGTTTCTACTCACACCTGGTACAATACGGTCCACCAAAGTATTGCAGAAAATGCAAGATTCGTCCACCCATTTCTCAAAATCTGAGGACAATTGCCAGTGGTGTATATATTTTTTAATAAATGTCTTTAATAAGTCGGCGTTGTTTTCGATCAATTCGCAAGGCATGAGGATACAACCTTTACTTGCATCACCATCGAAATATTGAAACCTACGCAATAACCATTTTGTCAATTTTGCAGGAAAAGTGTCGGGGATTTCATCATTGAATGATTCTTCTTTGAATACAAGGCCGCTTTCTGTCACGTTGTTGACCAAAAATTGGATAGATGGATTTTCTGCAGTTTTCATCCATAGCTCCCAGTCTTCATAAACTGCAAGGATATCAGAAACACAACTTATCAGGTCTGATTTATCAATCACCTGACCTTCTTTTAAACCTTTGGTAAGCACATGATACAAACCATCCTGAATTTTCCAGTCGTGATAATCACCTGGTGTCACCTTTACGACAACCGCTCCAAATGGTTCTAAAGCTGATTTATTATATTCATTTAAAAAATAAAGGATGAATGCTCTTACAAAATTTCCACCACCGAAGACCATCATTTTGGTGTTGGGTAAAGGTTGAAAATCTACAGTGTTCCTGTTGAGTATTTGCAATGGCATGGTTTGTTATTAGATAGTAAAAATAGTTTTAATAAGGTTTAAAGGTAAACAAACGAAATTATTCCGCGGCCTAGACTGCATGTTTAACTTATGGAAAAACCTGAAGAAATGAGGATTCTTTTTCTATGTAAGTATGTAAAATAATGGATATTTAAAGAAATAGATCATCTATTTCAAAACCGTAATATCGCCATACAGAAAATCTGTCTTTCCATTTTTCAATTCATATTGCAAAAAATAGGAATAAACTCCAGTCTCCGCCGATTGATTTTGTATGGTAGTATTCCAAGCGTTATTTTCCGAATCTGAGCAGGAATAAACTTGATTTCCCCATCGATCATAAATGGCACAGCCAAGAATAGAAACGCCATCACCAAGATCAAAGTTGACAATGCTGTTGAGCTGCGATATGCTTTGCACAATATTAGGAATACGGGATTTGAGGTCTTTTAAAACGACATCGACGAATAAATTTTTACTCAGGCTACAACCGCCTTCGCCTTGTAAGGTAAGTGCGTATTCCTGACTTGAGAAACCTTTGAATAATAGTCTGTCTTCAAGATAATAAAGTCCAGAGTTTGGGCTGATGATTACGTCATCTAAAGCATCTCCTTTTATGCCCAGATCAATCCACATAGTATCACCTTCTTCTATATTTACAAGGCCTGGTATTGTTGTGTTAAAATCAATGCCTTTTTGTAGGAAAATGGAAGTGTCTTTTTTACATCCAAACTCATTGGTGACAGTAAGCAAAATTTCATCATCCCGATTGGTAATAAATTCATTGGTGGCACTATAATTATCATTTTGGTGCCATAAATAGCTCCAATGATCATTACTTATCAGCGTCACAGCACTATCAAAGCAGAGAAGTTGATCTCCCGTTATAGAAATAATGGGGACAGCATGGTTTTTTACATAAATCTCAATAAGTGTATCACAGCCACTATCTGCCAACAACCATTTGGCAATGGTGTCTCCTGCAAAATAGTCTTTTCCTTCAAATGGGAAGATATCTTTTCCACAAACAAAAGTGTCACTTGAAATAGTGATTCCCACAGTAATGTAGGAATGAATAGTGTCTCCTGTTTTAGCAGCATTGCTGCCCACAATTTGAATATCTCTTACTCCATAAGTTTTGGGTAAGGCTGTATTTTGGTAAGTAATATTTTTGAGAGCAAGCGCATAAATGCTATCAGGAGTATTTGGACTTGAACCTTGCAGTCTATAAACACTATTTCCACTATCGGTGAAGTTTATACCAGGCAAACCCGAAAATATCAATTGTTCATTCCCTTGATCTCTGACATCTTTCAAAAAAATGTCTATGTGTGAAAGTGGATATGAGGTATGAATATAAGTATCCTCATCAGCAATTTTTGCAGTATTGCCAAAGCATAACCTATCTTCGGGACTGAAATCATAGGGAAATAGCAATCCCGAATTGTTTCTGTCTAAATCAATCAGCAAATCACAATTCGTTTCCGACGCCAGGAATTCGCTTGGAGAGATAACATTTTGATGAAGTAGTACTTCTCCAGGAGCAACAAATGAAGTGTGATCACTCAATATGCCCAATTCAACATTGAGTTTATACACATGGACGGTATCAATTTCGCCCCATTCAGAATTCTTAAAATTCAAAAATCCATACATTTGGATGGAATCACAATCTTGTACTACACTGGCAATTTGAGTTATTGGTATATCTAGTTGAATTTTTTTAATAAGATCCAACGAGTTTATATCAAAATGGAACAAATAATTATTGCTATTCTCAAATCCCAGTACAATTAATTTATCTTTGTAAACAGTCATGTCCGAAAGTATGAAGTTTAGATCAACTTCTAAATCTAGTTCTGTCAGAGTAGGATTTCCACCCAAATAATTATTAGAGCGATAAAAAATAGGTTCTGTATTTTGAGTAGTGCTCATCGCATTTGAAAAGTATATTCTCCCTAAATGATCAATATAAAAGGGCCAAAAGAGTTTGGAATCATTTGCTTTCAGGATTCTAGCGTTTTTGAAATTATATGAAATGCTATTAGATTTAGAACAATCATTAATATCAACATTATAATTTGACCATGTTGCGTACGCTATTGTGTTAATACCATCAGAGGGAAAATGCTTAAGGTCACCTCTATACTCCTGGATTTTACTCCAAGGATGATAAAACCGTAGTTGATCCCAATTGTCTATACAAGGTATCGGCTGTAAAGTTTGACTTTTAATCTCATAGGAATAACTTTGTGTGCCTACGCAAAAATAGAGTTGGCCATTTGAAAATGTAAGAAAAGAAAATATAAGAACTAAAACACTAAAATACTTTACCATCATTCTTAAAAATCATAAGAAATTAAAAATTAGTTAGTTGGAGGTAGGTATATACACTCCAACTAACTTTAAATTTGTCTTAAAAATTTGAGCTCAATTTTGAATAAGTTTTCCCTTCCTGATCTATTAATTTTAACGCATAAATCTGGGGTAGATTATTAATATCTACAAAATTTTCTCCCTCCATAAGGTATAATTTTCGAGAAAATAAGTTCTTCCCACTCATATCATAAACATTAAGAGTTGCAGATTGGTCAGTATTTGATGAAATAATAACTCCTGAATTGTCAAGTTGATTATACATATAGAAGTCAATCTTAGGGGGAATAATTTTGTCAATTGATAAGCTAACTTCAACATTTGAAATTTCAATTTTATCGTTTACTAGTTCTGGCTTTATTTCATCAGACCAGGTAATATTTTCTTCATTAAAATAGATGTCTTCTAAAACTTCAAATTCTATTTCAAACAATTTTTTTGGACCTGAAAGTTTATAAACATATAAGGAGTCATGATTGTATGTGATACATTGGGCACCTATATATTTGTTATATTTTTGATTTAGATATTTGAGATTTTCAAGATTGGAAAATTTGTTTATTCGAAATTTGGTTAGGTCGAACTTAATAGGAAGATACATTGCAACCAAATTATCATTGCCTTCTGCTTCTACTGTAGTTTTTATTTTACTTCCTTTTTGAATAAACTTTGTATGTTCACTTCCATTCAAAAACCTTGATTTTGTGTCAATATTTGATGTGAAATAAGAACCGCAGATCCAAGAGTTGCTTCCAGAGCCACTTGTTTGGACTACATCTCCCATTTTCATTACTCGATATCGAAAGTAAACTGCATTTGTGACCTCAATCCAAACACCGTAGAGAGGATAAAATGAAATAGAACCAGAGTAATTATCTTCGTTATTTACAGCATCCAATCTCCATAAGTTAGATCCTTGAGCTGTGTAAACAGGGTCATGAAAAAAATACCAACTTGGAGTTGGATTTCCTCCTCTTCTTATTGATGGGAAATTAGTGTTTACTCCATCTAAAAGATCCTGAATTAGTTGAGCATCAGAACTGGCTATTTGTCCACCTTCATCTACATCATAATTTACATAATTGCCTAATGGATTAGTTCCTGTGCCATTTAATGCCTGAATTGCTGTTTTATCATGTATACTAATTCCATTTTTATAATCGTTATAATCATTAGCTGTAGATGGTGTAACAGAAACAGAGTTTGATTGGAAGTAATATAAGCTAGGATTTCCGTTGGAGATTGTACCACCCAAGCCACTGCATGAAGTGGAAAGATTTGATGGTGAAGAGTTAATTGAGATGTTGTAATTGATATTGCTTACATATGTGGAACTACCTTTGTAAACTGAATATCCTGAAACATATACAGTTTGTGAATATAGAAGTTGAGGTAAATTAAGTATTACGACTAGCAATACCCCCCCAAAATATTTTTGATAAAATAAAATTTTGTTCTCATAACTAAATTTTTAATAATTAAATAAATAATAAGTAAAAAATATAGATTGGGTCTACAAAACTTCTGAAATGGGTTAATGCATAATGTTACACTAGCCGGCTTTTTGGTATTATTATGTGCATTAATGAATGAATATTCCTTGCGAAAGAATTCCCTTCATTATTACATGTTCAATTCGCAACCTGAACAATCAACGTATTTCAATCATTAAATAGAAAAATCTCTTTTGATTTCTTAACTAATAAAACAAATATATGTGTAAAAGTATGTCTTGTCAATACCTAGCATCAATTAATTTAGTTAAAGTTTTATGTAGGAGTAATGAATTGTCGCCCCCTAACCACCGCCGACGGGTGCAAGTCAAGCTCATGGGCTCGTGGATGAATCATTGAAATACCAATTAATGTTGTGAATTGTTTGGAACTTAGAAACTAATAATCTGAAAAAAAACTGAAAACTGAATGCTGACCACTGAAAAACCTCGCTGCTCGCTGCACGCTGCTCGTTGCTCGAGGCTCGTTGCTCGCTGCTGATAAAGTAAGGGCAAAAAAAAAGCCCGTGAGACTTTTCCCCGGGCATTACTCAATTTAATAACCAAAACTCATTTATCTTAAACTGCTAAGCAGTGTTCTTTCTAAAAAGGGGCTCTTCGATTTTTGAGGTCCAAGAGCATTTACTTTCAAAAGCACCTATCTTTATAAGCACGACACAAATATAGAACACATTATGATAATTTGCAATATATAAGTCATTAAAATTCATCATTTATTATAAAAAAAATTAATATAATTTATAATATATAGATAATCAGTACGATACAAATTCAAATATTTAAATATCATCAAATAAAAGTTTAGCTTTTTTTCGAGATTTGAATTTTAGGTCAAAAATCATTCAGATAATGAATAGTATACACATAAGGTTTTATTGTAATATAATAATTTGTATCAAAAAATGATTTTTGAAAATAATGGAGGCTGCCTTTTTGCCAAAGCAGCCTCTCAAGTGTAAGGATGACTAATGATCGATAGGGATAAATTAGCATTCATCCTTAGATAAAAATGGTATTGTTACAGTTTCTGACCAAACAAGTGTCTAAGCTTTCAGGTAGGGCTGTCCAATACTTATAACAATAAATTAGATTTTATTATTTAAAATTTAATAGGTAGGCATAAATATACTTTTATTTCACACATAATGCAAATAATAGTATTTAATATTGTTTTTCGACTACAATATTTAATAAAGTGGAAGGGTGTTAATTAGATGATCTTACCAGCCAGTTCTATAGTTTCTTTTTACATATTGGTTTGCGGCTTCAAAATTGGTAATCTTCATATTTATACCATCCCAAAGCAATTTCTTCCTTCCAGGAAAATCTTTACTTTCTGGACTTTCTTTATAATTGTAACTCCTGATTGCGAGATTGCCCATGAGAATCGTTTCTGTAAGAGGTCCTGCAAAATCAAAAGAAGAGGTAAGCATTTTATGTTCCGTGCTGCCAAATCCGGTTTTACATGCTTCTGTCCATAAGGTAGGATGGCCGTTTTCAGGAGCATTAATAGTTCCTTCATTAGGAATAGGCGGAGCCAATGTTCGGACTTTTTTTCCTTTCATGTAAATTTTGGGATGATTTCCATATGTACCGCAAGTCAAAATTCCTTTGGTTCCCATCATGATGACGCCATTTTTACCGTCTGGGTCCCCAATCAAATCCTCGGCTGGAATGATATCAGGATGAAATGGCCGGAGTCCACCATCCATCCAAATCATTTTGACATCGGATTTATTATACTTTGTTGCAGCAAAATTTAATTGAACGGTAGAGGAAGGAGGGCAACTTTCGGGGTTGTAATCTGGTATCCAATCCTTGGAAAAAACCGAACCCACACTGCATTGCACTTGGGTAGGATATCCAAGACCCAATGCCCGATAGGGAGGATCAATCAAATGGCAGCCCATATCTCCCAGTGCTCCAGTCCCAAAATCCCACCAACCTCTCCATTTGAATGGATGATACAATGGATGGAATGCTGTTGCGGGAGCAGTGCCTACCCATAAATCCCATGCGAGATCATTGGGCATTTCTGCCTCCACATTTGGTTTTGGAATACCCTGTGGCCAAACTGGTCTATCTGTCCAAATATAAACGGTGTGTACTTTGCCAATTTCACCTTTTCTAAACCAATCTACAAATTGTGCTGTGCCCCTTCCCGAAGCACCCTGATTGCCCATCTGTGTGACCACTTTGTACTTGCTAGCTGCCTCTGTCAACATTCTAGCTTCATAAATATCATGAGTCAAAGGCTTTTGCAAATAAACGTGTTTGCCAAGAGACATGGCGTCCATTGCGATGATTGCATGTTGGTGATCTGGCGTAGAAATGGTTACTGCATCGATGTTTTTCGATTCCGCTTCAAATAGTTTCCTGTAATCTGTGTATTTCTTTGCATTTGGGAATTTTTCGGCAGCAGCTTTTCCTCTCTGCCAATCTACATCAGCGATGGCCACTATATTATTTTTGCCGTTATCCCAAACATTGAAGCAATCGGATTGGCCTTTTCCACCTACACCAATACAGGCAATGTTGAGTTTGTCACTGGGTGCTGTATATCCTCTTCCCATAACATGGCGTGGGATGATGTAAATTCCACCGGCGACCATACCAGCCTTTTTAATAAAATTTCTTCTATCTGTTTTCATGTAACCAACGATTTGAAACATTAAGATAGAAATTCCTTATTGTTTTAGCATCAATATCTTAGAAATTGTTCCATTTCATCATCAATACTTTCTCTGAGTTCTTTTAATCGCAAGGCGTATTTTTCTAGTTTTTGCTCAGTTTCGGTAACAGGTTTCCACTTGATGACTTCGATGGGTTTTCCTTCTGGGTCAACTGCCACAAAGACAATCACACAATGGGTCTTTTTCTCATATTCTTTTTGAGAGAAATTTTTGGCATAAACATCAACAGCAATGTGGATACTGGTTTTGCCTGTGTAAATGACTGTCGCTTCGATTTTGATGACATCCCCGATGCTGATCGATTTGTAAAACCTGATGCCACCCACATAAACCGTCACGCAATACGATTCTGACCAATTGCGGGCACAAGTATATGCTGTTTGGTCTATCCATTTCATGACCACGCCTCCGTGGACCTTACCACCAAAGTTCACGTCTGTTGGTTCGCTGAGGAATTGGAAGGTTGTTTTGTTTTTTGCCATAATTTAGTTCGTAAAGTTTGTAAAGTTCTTGAAGTGTTTGTAAAGTTCGTTAAGTTTGTAAAGCTCATAAAGTTTGTAAAGTTCATAAAGTTTGTAAAGTGTCTTAAAGTTTGTAAAGTTCTTAAAGTTGTGAGTGTACGCACGGACGTATGATTGGATGATAAAGTGTACCGGAAGCTTTTCTTCAGGCTCGAATTTCCCGATTTCCAATATCTGATTTCCGATCTACGATCTGTTATCCTCGAATTCCAAACAAAGTTTTTTGCAAAAAGCTGATGCTGATAACTGACAACTGAAAGCTTTTCCACATGCTCGAAACTCCCCCCATATCCGACTTCACGATTTCCGTCCGATATCCGATAACTGTCGGAATCGGAACCGGTCTCCAGAAAAAAGGTTGCCACGAATTCACGAAAAATAACTCTATTTCACGAATTCACTTGTCTTATTCACGATATTCATATAATAATAATGCTGACAACTGATAGCTGATAACTGACAACTGAGCGCTCATTGTTCGATGCCAAAACGATTTCCGATTTCCGATCTGCGATTTCCTTCCTCCGCACTACTCACATTCTCTGTAAGGATTGAGCTCAATCAATTGATGGATGACCAAACTTTTCACAAGTCGATCCTCCATATTCATTTTTTGTTCCCAAGCGCCTAATACCTCAATAAAAGCTGGGTCTCCTCCATTTTCCACTGAATTGAGGTAACTTCTTTCCGTTTTTAAGTATTCTTCACCTTCCATAGCCACATTATAAGATTTTGTTTCATTACAAGGTATAAAACTTGGAGCATCAGCCATGTATCTAAAATGGCCAGTGATAGATCTACCTTTGTATTCATCATGGTAACTCAAAGTGTCAGCCATCGGCAAAGTATCTCCATTGGAGTCAGCCATATTTGAAGTTTCAGTGCCATCGTAATTGGTATCATCGATTGTAGAAGGTGGGACAGCGGAGTCAGTATTTGGCTTACACGCAGAGATCCAAAAAACAATAATGATCAGATAGGTAGAAAACTTCATAACTATGTATTTTTGAAATATGGTTATTACAAATTAACAACTATTATAAACAAAAATTAAGATTCAAGTTCATGAAATCCTTTTGATGAATTTGAGGTGGTGAGTATATTTTTTAGTTTGTTTATTGAAAATGCCTTCATGGTCCAATTTGTCTATTCTTACTCTGCCACTGGCATGAATGATTTCTTGGTTTGCCAAAACCATTCCCACATGCGTGATTTTCCCCTCAGCATTGTCGAAAAAGGCTAGGTCACCTTCCTGGGCCAATTCTACAAAATCGATCAACTCCCCCAAGTTGGCTTGTTGATAAGCATCCCTTGGCAATGCAAATCCCCATATTTTGAATAAAACTTGTGTAAAACCACTGCAATCGATGCCAAATGGACTCCTACCTCCCCATAAATATGGAGCGTTGAGGTATTTTTTGGCAATTTTGACCATCATTTCTGTACTAGGCTTTTGCACCTCTGGATTGATGGCGCTGCCATTGAAAATCAACTTTGATTCTGGCATTTGGAGAGACATTCCATCAAAAGCAGGTAGTGTTGTCCCTAATAAAACAGGTGTATTTACGTCTCCATTGATCAAATATGAAACCAAATCAACCGAGTATGCCAATCCTTGTTTACATTTTATAAACTGTTTTTCGGTAATCAAGAGTAACATTTTTGGATCCATCCAGCCAATGTATCCATCATTGGTGCACTCAATTTTGATCCAGTTTTTGCCTTTTTTCTGAAGAATTTTGATGGTTTCACCAAATAACAATTGACTTACCATTTCCATAGTATCGTCAGGTTTTATACGGATTGGAGCACAAGCCACGGCGCAAATGCCAAAGTCCTTGGGCGCTTTATCGAGTTTTCGGGCCAATTGACACGAGTTTTTGGTGATAGAAAGATTGGTAAAGGTATATATTAGACCAATTTTAACGAACTTTTGTTTGTCGTAATTTCAATACTTGACTTTACTTTTCAATAACCACATATTGGTTTTATCCAGATTGTCGTTATAACTGCCGTAATTTCATCGGATGATGCGAAATATTAATTATTATATATATATGCATTCAACTATATTTGTGCCACACAAACATGGATTCAAAACATGAGTAAAAAGAAAAAAATTGTAATCACCACATCGGAAGCAGGTGCAAATACGGCTTCAGACTTGCAACCTACTACTTCAAAATTGTCAACTGAAAAACAAAGTACCATTTCTCCTGATGGCTTGTTATTTGGTTACAAAAATTATATGTGGGCATTGGCTGGTGTGGGACTCATGGCCTTGGGGTTTGCATTGATGGCGGGCGGACACATGCCTTCTCCAGATGTTTGGGATCCTGATTTGATTTATAGTTTCAGACGTACTGTCCTCGCTCCAATTTGCATCTTGTCTGGTTTAGGACTTCAGGTGGTGGCGATTTTCGCTAAAAAATAGAATAAATCTTTATGTCAGAAATCCTGAAAAGTATTGTCCTTGGCATTGTACAAGGCATTACTGAGTTCTTGCCTGTAAGCAGCAGTGGGCACTTAGAGTTAGCAAAATTTATTCTTGGCGAAGAAGCTGTTGGCGAAGAAAGTCTATTGATGACTGTTGTGTTACATGTTGGTACAGCCTTGGCAACCATTTATGTTTTTAGAAAAGATATCCTGGAAATCCTCAAAGGCTTGCTGGACAAAAATGACAAAGAATCAAAACAGTTTACCCTCAAGATCATTTTGTCTATGATTCCTGCCGCGATAGTTGGTTTATTATTTGAAAAACAAATTGAAGCAATGTTCACAGGCAAAATCATGTTTGTTTGTTTCATGCTCATTTTGACAGGTGTCTTGTTGTATTTTGCTGACAAGGCAATCGACACGGGAAAATCTGTTGGTTTCAAGGAAGCCCTCATCATTGGCATAGCTCAGGCGATTGCCATTACTCCTGGCATTTCTCGAAGTGGCGCGACTATTTCTACTTCCGTATTATTGGGCATAGATAAATCAAAAGCTGCAAGGTTTTCTTTTTTAATGGTCGTCCCGCTCATTTTTGGAAAATTAGCCAAAGACCTGATGGATGGGGAGTTTAATGGAAATACCAATATAGCAGCTTTATCAGCCGGATTTATTACTTCTTTTATAGTAGGAGTATTGGCCTGTACATGGATGATTCAATTAGTGAAATCTAGTAAATTGAATTATTTTAGTGTTTATTGTATGGTTGTTGGTGTCCTAGGAGTTTTGTATTCATTTTATATAAAATAGCATTTTTTGAGTATTCAAAAAATATTGAAAGAAAGGATTATTTCAAAGCATAATCTGGCAAAAGACCTTGATCCTTTGGAAGGTCTGGTTTTACTGGTGGATAAACCAAAAGATTGGACTTCTTTTGATGTTGTCAATAAAATCAGATTTGCCCTCAAACATTCTTTGAAAGTAAAGAAAATAAAAGTTGGCCATGCTGGAACATTGGACCCTTTGGCTACAGGTTTATTATTGATTTGTGTTGGAAAATACACCAAATTGATTGATGAATTGGCTTCCATGTCCAAAACTTACGAAGCTGGTGTTAAATTCGGCGCAGTGACAGCTTCCTATGATGCAGAATGTGAAGAGGAAGATATCAAAACCGATCTACCGCAATCAAGCCAAGAAATTGAATCTGTTTTGCCCTTGTATACGGGAGATATCATGCAAATGCCTCCCATTTATAGCGCCATCAAGATAGATGGAAAGGCAGCTTATAAAATGGCTAGAGCGGGAAAGGATGTGGAAATGAAGCAAAGGCCTGTTACCATTCATTCGTATAAAATTTTGAATTACGATAAGCCATTTGCAACCTTTTTTATTGATTGCTCCAAAGGTACATACATTCGGTCATTGGCGCATGACTTAGGTCAGACGCTTGGTTGCGGAGCTTATCTTACCAGGTTAGTTCGAACATCTATTGATGATTATCAGTTGGTCAATGCTCTTTCATTAGACGAAATTTTGGAGTTTATTGGTAAGTAAATTCAAGCTTCACCATTACAAAAGACCTGCAATACAGTTTTAACTCGCATACTTTCAAAGCATTTCTTTAAAAAACGGAATCACTTGTTCAGCCATCAGTTGATGTTCTTCAACATTTGGGTGACCGGAACATCCTGTTGCTTGCATGGACTTAAAAAAGTGAAGCGCAATAGGAGTATCATTTGGATAAAGTTTATCTATTGCTGATTTTACTTCCAAAAGACAATTTTGAAAAACCACCTCATTTTCTCCTCTGACCATAGGACTGGATAATAAAGCGATTTTTGCTGAAGGGTAATGGTCTTTTACCTGCTTTACAAACATAATATATCGATCAGTAAATAGCTTAGAATCGAAAGGAGTTCTTGGATTTACGCCATCTCCATACGAAGAATCGTTGGTACCAAGTGCTATGCTTACAATGGTCGGATTGATTTTTTTGAAGTGCCATTTGCGTGTACCATTTACTTGGAAATCTATAGTTTCAAAAACATCAGGCATATTCGGAGATTCCATATTCCACGTGCGATAGATACCAATACCACTCACGCTGCTCAGCACGAAATCAAGCCCCAAAGCCCTCGCTGTTCTCGGGCCATAAGCCATATAAGCATTGTGCTGATCGTGATAAAATCCAGTGTTACAAGGATATTCTGAGGTGTCTGCAGCAGCACCACAAGTGATCGAATTTCCAATAAATTCAATTAAAGGAGTTTCTTTGTTTTTTAAAGGTTTAATGTTTTGTCCTTCAATTCCTGAGATAAAAATGGGTCCTGTGTGCGCTTCAGTTGCCTTGTAAATCGTTACCGAATGAGTTCCTTCTTTTTCGGCTTCAATTATAATAGGTGCATTTTCATTTCCATTGATTCTCAATCTTTTTTGATAAACGCCATCCAATTCATATTGCAAATAATTGTGAGCTGTTGAATCAGTGAGAAAGGCAAATATTTTACAATTTTTTCCTTCGAAAGTAAATGAAAAATGAGCAGCCGAAGTAATGAGTTCCAAATTATTTTCGTCATCCAATAATGTACGTCCTATTGCTTGCAATTCATTGGCTTTGAGCAACATAGGTTTTGGTTTACAGCCAAATGAAAAACTAGATATCAGTATGATGAATAGTGTTTGGTAAATCAAATTTTTAGTTGAAATCATGGCTGTGTACTTTATAGTGTGCAAATAAAAAGAATATGATTAAATTTCAGCCCTTATTTAATGAAAATAATAAGAATATGAAAGTGGAATGGTTGACCAAAGGCATGGCTTTGTTGATTTTTAGTTTTGTGTTGAATGGATGTAGTGTAAAGCCTGCTATTAACCAGAAGTACCAAGGTATGTACAAATCATATTTGGGTGCAGGTGAAGTTGAGCTATTTGGAACTTTTCAATATATGGTATCCACTGATACAAATGGAATTTTTATATATAGAAGGTTCTTTCCTGATCCTATTCAAATAATTGAAGAAACGCGATATAAGGACGATAAACTTTTGAAAAAGGATGGTCTTTCTACTAATTGGTATGACAATGGACATAAATGGAGTGAAGGGTTATATTTGAATGAAAGTAGAATAGGTAAATGGAGTTTTTATCATTGGCAAGGGGGAAATCTTGAAGCAACAGGAGAATTTTTGAATGAGAAAAAAATTGGACTGTGGGAGATATACGATGAGCAGGAAAGACTTATGAAAATTGAAAAACATGACACTATATTAAATAACTGGACTGTTGAAAGCTATGACACTCTAGGCAACTTTAAAGAGGAATATTCATATAAAAATGGAGAATTGGTTATAATTGATGATACTATAATCCAAACTCATAATAGTCACAATTATCTTTTTGAAGAGCATATGCCATTTCTGTCATCCTGCAAACATTTGTTGGGTATTGAAAGGGATAATTGCTCAAAACAGACACTATTTAAATTCCTCATGGATAATTTAAAATATCCTAAAGAAGCTATACAAAATAATGTTGAGGGTACCACTTATACAGAATTCGTAGTTGATATAAGTGGAAATATTACGAATGTTAATGTTATTTCAGGAGTATCAAAAGAAATTAAAGCTGAGACTTTACGATTATTTTCCTTGATACCAAAATGGGAACCCGCAATACAACACAATAGGAAGGTAGCAGTGCAATATTCTTTACCGATAAAATTTAAATTAACTAATTGACCTCTTTTGAAAGAATGGCAATGGACTTGCGATGATTTTTCCAAGGTGAAAGTGAAATAATTCGAGGGTTGATTTCATCTCAAGTTTATAAATATTTGGATCCTTCCTTAATCGCCAGTGGACTGAGTACTTCACGATGATTCCTAATAAATTCGGCAACAGCTACTTTATTGGTTTTGGAATATTGCCTCAATGCCCAACCATGTGCCTTCCTGATGAAAAAATCTTTGACTTCAAGGGTTGCAAGAATATTGTCACTCATTAATTCAAAGTCTGTTTGTTTTTTGTAAAATATTTGAAAGATTATGCTGGTCCTTTGTAACCACAAATTGTTGCTGTCAATCCATTCTTCACATTTATTTCTGATGAAATCCTTGTTTTGAGTTGATAACAAATGCCCAATTTGATGAGCTGCCAGGTGATCAACAGTGTCCCACCAAGATTTTGAAGTAATTTTATTTTCGAAATAAGGTAACCACGAGATATCCATCGATTTCAAATATTTGTCTGTTATGTCGATGGCACAATATTGAGCTTCACGCTGAGGACAGGCCCACAACTCATCTAGAATCTTTTGCAAATCAATTCCCAAAGGCACAGCTTTTTTATCAAAGTTATTTTTTAAAATTTCTTTTCTCAATTCCGATTTGATGCCAAAGAATTCGAAATGACCTTTCATATAAGCTTTCATTTGCACGGCATAGGAAACATTTACATTTTGTTCCAGCACTAATATGAGGGAGGCGGCTGTTTTCAATTTTTTATTTTTGTTAAATGATAAATTAATTTGTTTTACAAAGATGAAAAACTAAAAGATACTAATTCTAATATTGTAAACTTTTGAAACTCTAATCGCGTTTGGGCGTTTAATACCTTACAATAAAAATAAAATCATTTATGGATAAAAGATCCATTTCATATTCCATTTTGGATTTGGCCATTGTTCCAAAAGGCAGTTCGACCAAACAGACCATTGAGAATGCGGTGGTCTTGGCTCAAAAAGCAGAATCTTTTGGATACAAGCGAATCTGGTTTGCTGAGCATCACAACTCGGCTGCTATTGCCAGTAGTGCTCCTCAAATGTTGATTGGTAGAGTTGCACAAGAAACTAAAAAGATCAGAGTAGGATCTGGCGGCATCATGTTACCAAATCATTCGCCGCTGATTATTTCAGAGCAATTTGGGACGCTTGGCACCATGTACCCTGATCGAATAGATATGGGCCTCGGTCGTGCTCCAGGAACAGATCAAGAAACAGCATATGCCATAAAGCCAGGTTTTTATCAAGCCACGCAGTCTTTTCCAAACGATATAGATCAAATTCAAAATTACTTTTCATTGGAAAATAGAAGTTCCAAAGTGCGGGCTCCTATTGCAGAAGGGGTGGATGTGCCGATTTACATTTTAGGCTCAAGTACCGATAGTGCGCATTTAGCTGCCAAAAAAGGTTTACCATATGCATTTGCAAGCCACTTTGCAACGGCTCATTTGTTCAATGCCTTGGGTATTTACAGAGCTGAGTTCAAACCTTCAGAGGAATTAGAAAAACCTTACACGATCGCTGGCATCAATGTTTTTATAGCAGAAACGGATGCCGAAGCGCAAAGCATGGCCACTTCTTTCGTCAAAATGATCATAGGATTATTGACTGGAAATCGTGGGGATTATTTGGAAGAAGCGAGTGAAATGACACCGGAATTGATGGAAATGTTACAACATCCTGCTGTGCATCAGATGACTAAATATTCATTCATTGGCAGTAAGGAAACTGTCAAAACCCAAATAAAAGCATTTTTGGACCAAACAAAAGTGGACGAGGTAATTGTTTCTACCAATTGCCACAACCAGACCGCACGCATAAATTCTTATCAGATGTTTGCCCAATTGATGGATGAATTAAATATGGTCAATGCAGAAATGGAAACAGTCCATTGATTTTATAAATCCAAAGCGTAAAAAATTAAATTGTTATGAATACACCAAAAGCCAAATTGATTTATTCCATGTTGATCTCCCTCGATGGATATACAGAAGACGCGTCAGGGAAATTTGACTGGGCAATGCCAGATGAGACATTGCATACATACATCAATGCACTTTCATCTAATGTGGGTACATATTTATACGGAAGAAAAATGTATGAAGTGATGGTCTTTTGGGAGACAGCAGATCAAGAGCCTAATGTGCCAGATTACATCAGGGATTGGGCGATTCAATGGCAACAGAGTCAAAAAATTGTTTATTCCAGTGGATTGTCGGAAGTTCAAAGTCGACACACACAAATCAGAAAGACATTTGACATAGAAGAGGTCAAAGCATTGAAGGATAGTGCCCAACATGACCTCGCAATCAATGGCCCAGAACTCGCTACCCATGCATTTAAAGCTGGCCTCATTGATGAAATTCAAATGATCATTTTTCCAGTAGTTGTTGGTGGCGGCAAACGTTTTCTTCCTGAAGGAATAGAACTAGCATTGGAATTAATTGAGGAAAAAACTTTTGAAAATGGGGTAGTGGTGTTGAAATATAGGGTAGTTAAGTGAGTTCTAATCTTGTGTAAGGGTCTAAAGAATAACCCTTGTAATAAGAGTTGTCTGCTAAGCTTTGGATGATATATACGTAATATTTCATATTAATTGGTTTTCATAAAACTAAAAAGTCTCTCCTTACATGTTGTAAGAAGAGACTTTTTGCGCTCCTACACTTTGTAGGAGCAAGGACATTTTTTCGATTGTTAGAATAATGACTCGAACCCGTCTCTAAAATTTTGTAGGGATGCGTGCCCCTATAAAGTGTAGGGGACAGGGCGTGCTCCTACAAAGTGTAGTGAGCTGCATTCTAACCAGCTGAATAATTTTTGTTTTGCATTAAATTTGTTTCAAAATATTTTGATTAGAATTAATGAGGGCAACCAAACTTTGAGTAGAGTATTTTTTTAATTTTTTCTCTTTGATTAAAGCTTCATTCTTTGTTTCAAAAGCAAGTATGCAAACTAATTTCCAAGGTGTTTTTCTTGAAGTATATAAACTTTCACCTTGATTATGGTACTCAAGTCTTTCATATGGATGAAGTGAAAAGCCTTTATAATAAGTATTATCAACCAAGCTCTGGATGATATAAACGTAATATTTCATATTAATTGGTTTTCCTAAAACTAAAAAGTCTCTCCTTACATGTTGTAAGAAGAGACTTTTTGCGGACTGGACGGGACTCGAACCCGCGACCTCCGCCGTGACAGGGCGGCATTCTAACCAGCTGAACTACCAATCCAAAACAAGAATTAAAAATAAAATTTTCAACCCTTTTTCTTTATTTTCCATAGGACTCAAACCCGTCCCTACAATTTTGTAGGGATGACAGGGCGGCATTCTAACCAGCTGAACTACCAATCCAAAAATTATTATTTCAGCTTTGCTTTAAAAGCGATGCAAAAGTAATATAATTTTCAACTCACAAAAATTATAACAGAGATATTTTTAAAAAAAATTATATCTGCCCACAACCATATGGTATTATTCGTACCTTCGATTTTCAAAATTACCAAAATTCATTGACATGATATTTCTTGAGTTTGAAAAAGAACTCGAATCACTCTACGAACAACTTGAAAAAATCAAGGACGTAGGTGAGGGCGGTGTAATCGATGTATCTGATAAGATAAAGGAATTAGAAAAAAAGATAGCCAGTTCCAAAAAGGAAATCTACAGTAACCTGAATGGTTGGCAAAAAGTGCAATTATCCCGTCACCCTGAGCGGCCTTATACCCTTTATTATATTGAACAAATGTGTTCGCACTTTACAGAGCTGCATGGAGATCGGTATTTTGGGGATGATAAGGCCATCATTGGCGGCCTTGGGCGAATCAACGGCCAAACGATGGTCATCATTGGCCATCAAAAGGGAATCAATACAAAATTGAGACAATACCGTAATTTCGGGATGGCAAACCCCGAAGGTTATAGAAAAGCGCTCCGTTTGATGAAAATGGCAGAACGTTTTAATTTGCCAGTATTGAGTCTTATTGATACGCCAGGTGCTTTTCCAGGTTTAGAAGCAGAAGAAAGAGGACAAGCAGAAGCTATAGCCAGAAACCTTTTTGAAATGGCCCAATTGAAGGTGCCAATTTTGTGCTACATCATTGGCGAAGGTGCTTCAGGTGGAGCGCTGGGCATCGGCGTTGGGGATAAAGTGTTTATGCTCGAAAACACTTGGTACACTGTTATTTCTCCAGAAAATTGTTCTGCTATTCTTTGGCGAACATGGGATTATAAAAGAGAAGCAGCAGAATCTTTGAAACTTACGGCTGAAGATATGTTATCTTTTGGTTTGATTGACGACATAGTAAAAGAACCGCTAGGTGGTGCGCATGCTGACCCTGAAAAAATGGCAAAAATGCTCAAATCTCACATCAAAAAGGAAATTGGTCCTTTGATGGAAATGGATGTAGAGGAAAGAATTCTGGCGCGAATCGGTAAATATGAGAATATGGGCCAATTTGAAATCATGCCAGAAGTTATTGAAGAATTAGAACCTGTTGTTGACAAAAAAAAGAAAAAGAAAGCATAAGTGAAGTTTGACAAGAAATACTTACTGGCAATCATTCCACTAGCAATTGTTTGTGGATTGTTGTATTATTTCAGAACCATTGTCTCTTATGTCATCATTGCCTGGGTTGTTTCCATGATTGGCGCGCCTTTGGTTGTTTTTTTGAGAAGGTATTTGGGCAAAACTCTAGCTGCGACCGCAACCCTCTTCTTATTTGGAATCATCTTTGGTTTGATTCTCTATATATTCATCCCTCCTCTAGTCAACCAAGCAAAATACCTTTCATCCATTGATTATCAGAAGGTTGTAAATTCTTTGGAAGAACCTTTAAAAGACTGGGAAAACTGGCTTGCAAATAAAGGATTGCTCAGTAAAAGGCAGGATATGGAGCAACTTGTTTCAAATCCAATAAAGGATAGCGATTATATTTTTAATGAAAATGTTGTCCTTGATTCCCTTGTTAGAACAATGGACAGTTCAGTGGTAACTCATGTATCCATTAATTTGAAAATAGATGCCTCAGATCTGAATTATCAAAGAGAAAATATAAATCAATCAACAGCTCAAGAGGATTTTTTTGGAAAACTTAGACAAAACCTGATGTATTACATCAACCCATCAAGGATACAAAGTATTTTCTCTTCGACAGTAAGTGCTTTTGGAAATATGGTTGTTGGCATTATGTCAGTTATGTTTATAGCTTTCTTTTTTCTAAAGGAACAAGGTTTGTTTTACGAAATGATAAAAACCGCTGTCCCTGTCGAATATGAAGAAAGGACCACCCACGCTATAGATGAGTCAAGTAAGTTATTAATCAGATATTTCATTGGTATATTCATTCAAATCACGATCGTAACCATAGTCTCGACGATATTATTATCAGCATTGGGCATCCAAAATGCATTACTGATTGCCTTTTTCGCGGCGATCATGAATGTGATTCCTTACATGGGGCCTATCATTGGGGCTTCCTTTGGAGCGATCATTACCATATCATCCAATTTGAATGTTTCCTTTTACAATGAATTATTTCCTCAGTTGATCAAAGTTTTTATTGTTTTTGGTATTGTACAATTGATCGACAACTTCATTTTACAACCCAACATTTTTTCTAAAAGTGTCAAAGCACACCCGCTTGAAATATTTTTGATTGTCCTCATAGGTGCTAAGTTGGGAGGTATTTTAGGAATGGTATTGGCTATTCCTTTGTATACCGTAATGAGGGTAATTGGCAAAGTTTTTTTAAGCGAATTTAAAGTCATCCAGCGACTGACCAAAAACATTTGACACAGCGAACTGGTTATAATTACCATGTACAAGATTATTCCTATTCCATTAGTTGATCGCAAAATCTAAAGTATGCCCTTACTGGAGTTTACAAATAAAGGAATTTATTGCGATCAGGCTCAGGTTTATATTGATCCTTGGCATCCTGTAAAAAAAGCCTTGATCACCCATGGCCACTCAGATCATGCTACCTCAGGTCACCGCCAATACATTGCAAGTGCTCTCTCAGTTCCGATCATAAAGTATAGATTGGGAAGTCATATCCAAATCCAAGGTTATCCATATGGAGAAACTTTTTCAATCAATGGAGTAAAATTTTCTTTCCATCCCGCAGGTCACATCGTGGGTTCTGCCCAAATAAGAGTAGAATATAAAGGTGAAATATGGGTGGCAAGTGGTGACTATAAAAGGTCAGAAGATGGATTGAGCACACCATTTGAAGTAGTTAAATGTCACACTTTTATTACTGAATCCACTTTCGGCTTACCAGCGTTTACTTGGAAAAGTCAATTTGAAATTATCAATGAAATAAATGCTTGGTGGCAAAAGAATAAAGAGGAGGGTAAAATCAGCATTATTGGTGCTTATGCCTTGGGAAAAGCGCAAAGAATCATCAATAATGTAGACGGCAGTATTGGGAAAATATTCACCCATGGTGCAATAGAAAATACCAATGAGGTCTTGAGGAGACAGGGAGTGGCCATCGCTCCAACTATAAAAGTGGATCAATACCAAGCAAAAGATGCGTATAATGGAGGACTTGTAATAGCAACACCCTCGGCTATCAACTCTTCTTGGTCTAGAAAATTCAAATCTCAAAGCTCTGCAAATGCATCTGGTTGGATGAGCTTAAGAGGTGCACGGCGTAGAAGGTCTGTAGATAGAGGTTTCATCATGTCCGACCATGCCGATTGGCAGGAACTATTGGACACAATTAAAGAGACGGGAGCTTCTACCGTTTATGTTACCCATGGCTACACAGATATTTTCTCTAAATACCTCAGGGAAATTGGTTACGATGCCCACGCAGTAAAAACAGAGTACAATGGTGACGAGGAAGTCCTCAGTGAAGATATGCTTGCAGAAACCGTTGAATGATTATATATCTCTCAAATAAGATCTAAGCTAAAAAGTCCATTCAAGGCCGATTCCTGCAAAATGATTGACTTTTCCGATTTTATGATCGATGATAAAACCAGTATTAATTGGTTGGCCTGTCAGCATATAAGAAGCCTTCACATTCAAAGCATGATTTACAAAATAATGCAAATCTAAAGTTTGAAAGTAATGACTTTTTAGTTCTAAATTGGACTTTTGAGGAGTAGGAGTGTTATTGCCTGAGGTTAGTGAATTTGGAGCCTCATTTGCACGAGATTTTTCTAAATGTCTTCTGATACCACCAGTAGTTTCAAGCAAAAATTTGTTATTAAATGCATATCCTACTCCAAGGTGAGCATTAACAATATATTTACTCGCAACTCTACCTGATTTTGAAGAAGAAAAATTATTGGTGTTTTGGTAGACATTGGTAGCTTCTTTATCCATTAACGGAGAATTTGGGTCATTAAATTCATTCACAGATTCATAAGCAAGGTCCAAATTTGTCAAGCCAAGAGATCCTCCTGCTTTTATAGAAAATTGACCGTTTAAAATTTTTCTATATCCAAGACCAATTGATGTCTCAAATTGACCAATATTATTTAGAGAGGCAAGTGCTTGAACTCCACCAACAAAGCCTCCATGTATTTCTATTCCCTGAAGAGGTTTAATCAATGGAAAAATTGTGGGTATATTATTAGCTAAACTAATTTCCCGACTATTCAAAAGGGCAACAATCTGGGCATTTTGTGTTATAATTTCATTCTGGTTGGACCCAATTTTGGTTGATTGGGATTGAATTTTTTCAATACCCTCGACTGAAGAAGTAATTGTAGTACTGTTTTCTAATTTATCCGTATTTAAAGATGGTTGAACTAAGGTAGTTGCAGCAGATGAAATTGTAGTTTTTGCTAAGAAATCTGAAGTCATCGTGCCCTCATTGTTAGGAGGGATGTTTGAATAATTTTCATTTGAAGCAAGAGCAATTGCCTTTGTTTTTCTTGCACTAATCTTTGCAGATGTTTGGGGTTGAGCCACATCGGAACTTTCAATAGCAATCTCTGCAGTTGCGATAAGTTCCGGATTTTCAGCATCATTATCTTCATTCAGACTATTTGAAGCAGGAGTATTTGTTTGTGGCTGATCCAATTTTACTACAACCAATTGATCACTGTGGGGTAGAGAAGTATCATTATTAAATAATAAAAAACTACCGACTATTATTGTTGCAGCAATACCACTAGCCCACCACCAAATGGCCATTCTTCTTTTTTTGGAGGTGGGAAGTTCCTTTTCAAGCAAAGTGAACATTTCATTCCATCCTCTATCTTCTAATTTTTTTAGATCATCTTTCATTTTCCCAAATTATTTTTGGTCAGTTGTTCTTTTAATTTTTGTCTGGCAGAAAAAACATGCCATTTGGAGGTGCCTTCGCTGATACCCAATTCATCACAAATTTCCTGGTGTGAATAACCTTCCAAGTGAAATTTAATAAATACTTTTTTAGTAGTTTCGGGTAAATGATTGAGATAAGCTATCAAATCTTCAAAGTATAACTTATTGAGCGCATCTCCATCATCAGCACCAATATCTTGGATTTCCAAAAATGCAAGACCTCTGTTTTTCTTTCTAAAGTAATCTGAAAGTGTGCTAAAAACCACCCTTCGCAACCAACCTTCAAAAGAACCAGCAAACTGGAATTGGTCTATTTTTTTGAATGCTTTCAGAAAGCCATCGTTGATGATGGAAACCAACTCATCCTCGTCATTGGTGTACTTGGTGCACATACGGTGCATGGACGCAAAAAACTTACGATATATAAACTCCTGTCCCTTCCTGTCATTGACATGACAGCAACGAATCATTGCCTCCAACTCAATGTCTATAGATGAAGTTTGCTTTTCGATGATTTTTGTATCTATATCCTGCAGCTTATGTGCTCTATCAGGTACCAAATTTACGCGTTTAATGATTCAGACGTTGTTTGATGACGTAGAAGTTGGTAAAATCAGAAAAAAATAAATAATTTTATAAAAGATTGCCTCACCATAATGTTGGTTTTGAGAATGAGTCCTACATTTTGGACACTCAAAGGGACTATAAAGAAGTGTAAAATACTATTGGGATTGACAATTGCAGGGGGACAAAAACAATAAGGAGTATAGTAAATTATACTCCTAACCAGTTTTCATATTCCTTACCTTGAGGAATTTGTCTAAACTTTTTTGTTTTTGTAAACAAGTTTCTAAAGAAACTGGCTACTTTTTTTGTGATAGTGTTCATGAACGGGGGGTTTAATAAAATGACTTAATAATTATAATACGTTTCAGATTACAAAAAGTTGCCTGTGGCAAACCATTATAATTATAAAAAGACAAAAACCGTACCCAATTTCAGAATATATTCAATATTCGCGATGTTTACATACCTTTTATTCTGTAGCTTGTTTCTTCGTCATCGATTTCTTCCCAGAACTTTGGCGATTTTATAGATACCTTCGATTTTTTATCGGGGCCCATTTTTTTCTTAGGCTTAAGGCTATCAAAGTCCGAATTGCTTTTAGGAACAATTTTCTTCTTTGATTTGTCAGATTTCATGTCTCACAAAATTTTAAAAGTAAATAAGATAAATATAAGATTAAATATATACGTAAATGTGCACATTTTCATAATCTATAAATAAATATTTTAGCTGAATTTTACCCAAAGCTTGTATAAGCCATTGATGATCAAACTCAAGATGATCATAGTTGTAAATGGGAAGTAGAATGAAAAATGCTCTTTTTTGTACGAAATGTCTCCAGGTAGTTTACCAACCCAATTGAAAATATTACCAAAGAAGTAATTTAATACTCCTAAAAGCATAAAAATAAATCCAACCGTGAACAATAGTTTATACATGGATCAATCCCAAAGATTTGATTTGTAGACACCTTGAGTAATGAGGCGTTTGAGCTGTTCTTTGACTTTGGGTTTGTCGTCTGGATATGTCACTCCAAACCAAGTGGAATCCGTTTCTATCATTTTTACATCCAATATCTGATCTTTGATGAGCACATCAATGACTTTGGGAATGTACAACTCACTTTTTTCTTCGTGACCTCTTTCTTTGAGAAAGTCAATAAAAACTTCACTTGTATATTCCATAAAAGATGGTTTAAAGCCCCACATATTCATAGAAACAAGTGTTTCAGGACTCAGCATGATTTTTTCGTCATTCAAACCTGGGTAGGAAATGCCTTCTTCATCTTCTGAAATTTTGATACACTCCTCTATACCAGAAAGATTTCCTTCTGGCGTAACTTCACAGACACCTCTGTTGACGTGGCCATGCTCTGATAATGTATTTTTGAGCTTGTAACCAATCAAACAATAATTTTTTGTCTGATCATTGGTGAGGAAATCTGCCAGTTGGACAAAGGCTTCTTTGCCATAATAATCATCTGCATTGATGACCCCAAAAGGCTCATGAATTACTTGATGTCCCACCCAAACTGCATGTGCTGTACCCCAAGGTTTGGTTCGCTCATAAATATATGGAAGTCCGTTTGGAAGGGTCTCTAGTTCTTGACTGACATATTCAACCTCAACTTTGCCCTTCAAAATGGGATCAAATTTCTCGATGAATGATTCCCTGAAAGAATTCCTTATGATAAATACAATTTTTCCAAACCCTGCATCGATGGCGTCATACAGACTGTAATCTATGATGGTTTCACCATTTGGACCAAAATCATCCATTTGTTTGAGACCACCGTAGCGACTACCCATTCCAGCAGCCAATACAAGTAGTGTAGGCTTTACTGACATTATGATTTTTTGTAAAATTTTAAAGAGAACATTATAAGTGTAATCTTTCCTTGCGGGCAAGTAGAATTTCTTCCGTTTCTGATCTATCAGGATCTGGAACACAGCAATCTACCGGGCAAACAGCTGCGCATTGTGGCTCTTCGTGGAAACCAACGCATTCTGTACACTTATCTGGAACAATGAAATAAAATTCATCAGAAACTGGCGCTTGTTTTGCATGAGCTTCTACTTCCACGTCACCTTCCAACACATAAGTTCCTGTAATCGTTGTACCATCTGAGATAGACCACTCTATGCCGCCTTCATAAATTGCATTGTTTGGGCATTCTGGTTCACATGCTCCGCAGTTGATACATTCGTCTGTTATAATGATTGCCATTTTATTTTTTTAGTTCAAAGTATTTGCTAGGTTAACAACAAGCTTATTTTCAGGGTTCAAAAATATAACTTTTTTTGAAAAATATAGGATATCCCCCTTTGTGTTAGAAATTTCACTAATCTGTCGTTTTAAGGTCTAAATATTATGGACTGTATGGTCGATAATACGATGTATATCAAAACTGATAAAGAAAGTGCATATTTATTATCTATTAAAAGTAAGATGATGAATATGAGAAACATTGCTATCTGAAAATGGTTGTTGACCCATTTTTTATCTAAGCCCTTGAGTGAAAACATCTTCAGGTTGCTCAACATCATAAATGCAAAAAACAATGGAACAATCCAATACACTACCCAATTTTGCAAATTATTTACGATAAATGCTTTGTTGTAGTGATAGGAAAGAAATATTCCAATCAAAAATAAAGCAGTTGCTGGTGTTGGAAGTCCTGAGAAATATTTGGATGAAGGGAGTAAATTAAACTTTGCCAACCTCAGAGCACTTGCCGATATCAAAAACATGGGAGGTAAATATGCCATCCAATGACTTGGATCTGGTGCGAGTTTCCAATACAAATATGCTGGTGCAATACCAAAACTCGTTAAATCTGCCAAGGAATCCAGTTCTACACCCATCTCTGATTGAGCTTTTAGAATTCTGGCCGTCATCCCGTCCAAAACGTCAAAAAGTAAACAGAATATGATCAAAATGCTACTCTTATAAAAGTCAGCTACTAATATCGCTGCAAAACCAAAGCACAAATTGAGCAAGGTTATGGCACTTGGTATTCTGTCACGCTTTCTTTTCTTCATCGGCGCAAATGTAAAAAATGTTTTTGAACTAAGATGTTACTATTTCCTGTAAGTGAGGCTGTTTTCTATAAGATGGGATAATTCTTCCTTAACATTACTAATGAAACCGTATTAGTGAGAACACATTGTCTTATTTATGATGTATACTTCTTTAATTTCTTCCTGCCCTTCAATTACTGGTGCTAAACTTCAATCTTTGAAGATTTCTTTATATGTTTAATGTTCCAAAATCTTAAAAAATCTCTCTTTTGGCTGGATATAAAATATTATAATCAGCCAAAGCTATATAAAAACGCTATCTTTGGCTAGATATAAAAAACTATAATTAGCCAAAAATGATAATAAAACTATATATTTGGCTAGATATAGAATATTATAATCAGCCAAAATCATGTAATTTTGATGTTTGGGAGATTGCAATTTTAATCATTTGTTGTATTAAATATGGTTAATAATGGAACTGATAGGCAGAGAGGACGAGCAAAAGACATTTAAACATTGCTTGCATGCTAGTGAATCTAAGTTGGTTGCCGTTTATGGAAGAAGACGTATAGGCAAAACCTTTTTGATCAGGAAGTATTTCGGAAACAAAATCTTTTTTGAAGTTGCTGGGCTTTATAATGGTGAAATGAAAGACCAATTGCTTCATTTTACTAAAACACTGGCCAAGTCAGGATATTATCCTGCGGCTGTTGCATCACCAAATAACTGGTTTGCGGCCTTTGATCTTCTGGCATTACACATAGATGCCCAAAAAGACAACAAGAAGAAAGTTATTTTCATAGATGAATTGCCTTGGTTTGACACTCCAAGGTCAAAGTTCTTGACTGCCTTTGAAAGTTTTTGGAATAGTTACTGTTCGAAAAGAAACGATCTATTGGTAGTCATATGTGGATCAGCGGCATCATGGATGGTAAATAAAATACTAAAAAACAAAGGCGGTCTCCACAATCGTGTCTCTGAGAAGATACAATTGAAAACTTTTACATTGTATGAAACTGAAAAGTTCCTTTTAGAAAAAAATGTAAAGTGGAGCAAGTACGATATCGCCCAATTGTATTTTACAACAGGAGGAGTACCTTTTTACTTAGATGCGGTAAGGAAGGATGAAAGCGTGGTTCAATTTGTTGATAGGGCATGTTTCACTCCAAATGGTGTACTATTTAATGAATTTGACGAATTATATGAATCCTTGTTTTATAAAAGTCAACAACACCAGGAAATTGTCAAACAGCTTTCGGCAACACAGCAAGGTTATACCAGAGATGAATTGATTGCAAAAACAAAAATGAAATCTGGTGGTACTTTTTCAAAACTCATTGATGAATTGGAGCAATCTGGTTTTGTGCAGAAAGTAAGCCCTTACACTGCCAATGTAAATGGAGTTTTATATAAACTAATAGATAATTTTAGTATTTTCTATTTCAAATTTATGTCCAATGGTAAAAATCGATTGAAAGATAGTTGGGCCAAACAAATAAAAGGCCAATCTTGGGTCAGTTGGTCTGGTTTCGCTTTTGAAAGGCTTTGTTTTGCACACATCAAACAAATAAAAAATGCATTGGGTCTATCAGTGATTGAATCAGAAATTTTTACTTGGAAAGCAAAAGATGAGGAAAGAGGAGCACAAATCGATATGCTCATAGAACGATCAGATCGAGTCATCAATGTTTGTGAAATTAAATTTGCATCAAGTGAATTTAGAATAGATAAGAACTATGCAATGGTTCTAAGGCATAAAATGGACCTATTTGCCCAACTGCCAGAAAATAAGAAGAAAAACCTATTTCTCACGATGATCACCAGTTTTGGCACTGAGGAAAATATGTATGCTAAGGAATTGGTGCGCGCTGAAGTGAAATTGGATGATCTTTTTACAAAGTAAAACCGAGTCTACAAAAGTAATCAATCTTGAATGTTAGAAATGTGGTTAATTCAAAATCTTATTAGCTGGAATTTTGTAGTTATATGAATGAATAAACACATGACCACAAAAACATTCCCTTTTTTAGTTTGAAAAACTTAAAAATGATGCAAACCAAAGGTAGAATTATTGAAACTGACCAAATTATTGCAATGATGACCTGCACGAAGAACAAAAATGACGTACCTTTGCGTTTCTATTTAAAGAAGAAGATTTTCTTCAATGCAAAGAGTTGATAAAAATGAAAAAAACATTCATTATACCTTTGATCATGATCGTTGCAGCCATCGTGATTATTACCTCAGCCACCAAAGACGTAAGTACATATGGTGATTTTTCAACAGCTACAGAATCTGGTGACAGACTTAAAATTGTTGGCAAACTGGCCAAGGATAAACCTATGGTGTATGATGCAGAGAACACACCCAATGAGTTTCAATTTTACCTGGTTGACGACAAAGGAGCAGAGAGAAAGGTATTGTTGAAAAAACCAAAACCTCAAGATTTTGAAAGATCGGAGCAAATCGTATTGACCGGAAAGATGTCTGGTGATGCTTTTGTTGCGGATGAAATTTTGATGAAATGCCCCTCTAAATACAAGAACGAAGAAATTTCTATTAAATCAGAGTCTTAAGATCCAATTTATGGCCCAAATGAGCTATGCAGGTGAAACGTTGTGGATAGGTTATGCTTGCAGGTTATTGATCATTGCGGGATTTGTGGCAGCCATAATGGGTTCCCTTTCCTATTTCCTAGCCTTTCAAAATAGAACTCAAGCGGTACTAGAGAAATCCTGGCAACGGCTTGGAAACATAGGTGCGGCCATCCACGGTCTGAGCATCTTGAGTTTGATCGGCTTGATTTTTTACAGTATGATCACACGTAAATACGAATACAATTATGTGTTTGAGCACGTGTCTGATGATCTACCCATGCGTTATATTTTGAGCGCTTTTTGGGAAGGACAGGAAGGCAGTTTTATGCTTTGGATGTTTTGGCACATTGTTTTGGGTGCCATCATATGGTTTACAGATAAAAAGTGGCGAGTCCCCGTATTATCTGTGCTTTTATTGGTTGAAGTTTGCCTCAATAGTATGATTTTGGGTATATATCTACCATTTACATTGGATGATATACGAATTGGATCCAATCCCATGGTATTGATAAGAGAAAATATGGAGGCTCCTATATTTCAGAATGCACAATATTTGTCCCTGATCAAAGGAAGAGGTTTGAATCCCTTGCTTCAGAATTATTGGAATACCATTCACCCCCCTACTTTATTTCTAGGTTTTGCATCTACGGTGGTCCCTTTTGCTTATGCGATTGCAGGACTATGGTCAAAGGAAGACAAAGCATGGCTCAATTCAGGAATGAGGTGGTCGTTGTTCTCCGGTGGAATTTTGGGAATTGGCATCTTGATGGGAAGTTTTTGGGCGTATGAAGCGCTTTCATTTGGTGGTTATTGGGCTTGGGATCCTGTTGAAAATTCTTCCTTGGTACCTTGGATCATCATGATTGCAGGCATACATACTCACCTTATTGCTAAAAATACAGGATCGGGTTTGCGATCAACCTACTTATTTTATATTTTGTCATTTGTATTGGTATTGTATTCCACTTTATTGACAAGATCGGGAATTTTGGGAGATACCTCTGCGCACGCATTTACCGAAATGGGACTTGAGTGGCAATTGACAGGTTTCTTGCTCATATTTTTAATAGGAGGTATATCATTGCTTTTGTATCGGGTCCGTACCATACAGGAACCAACCAAAGAAGAATCCATGTGGAGTAGAGAATTTTGGATGTACGTTGGTGCCTTGATTCTAGCTTTTTCAGGAATATTGATTACGGCATCTACTTCACTTCCCGTTTACAACACCATTATTAAAATTTTTAAACCGGATTATTCTGGAATGGTTTTGCAAGATCCCATTGAGCATTATAATAGGTATCAACTTTGGATAGGTGTATTGGTTTCCCTTTTATCGGGGTTTGCCATCTTCTTAAGATATAAATTGGGAAAATTCACAAGAGCTCACATGATCCAGACAGGATTTCATTTATTGCTTGCGGGTATTTTGACCTATTTAGTTTCCAGATGGATTGCATTGCCTCAATGGCAAATGATTTTAATGGCATTTGCAGGTTTGTATGTTGTAGTTTCCAGTGTTGAATATTTATTCAGAGTAGCTAGTAAAAACATAAGGCTGGGCGCTTCGGGCTTTTCGCATCTTGGCTTTGGCTTGATGCTCATTGGCTTGTTGGCAAGTGGTGAGAATTCCTATCACCTCAATAATCCATTTTTGTTTAAAGGTTTGAGTGATGAGGAGGGCTTTGAAGAGAAATATGTACAATTAATAAAAAATAAGCCACTTTTGGTCAGAGGGCACATGGTGACTTATGAATCTGATACCTTGATAGATCGGGAAAGATTTTACACTTTGGACTTCAAAAAGATTGACAAAGATTTGAAAGTTTTGGACTCTTTCAAA
>JAKQLF010000334.1 GCA_029567325.1 Bacteroidota bacterium
AGATTTTATGTTTCAGCTTACAGAAGAAGAGTCAGAAAACTTGATATCACAAATTGTGATTTCAAATCATGGTGGTTTAAGAAAGCTACCTTATGCTTTTACTGAACAAGGCGTTGCCATGCTGTCAAGTGTTCTGCATAGCGATACAGCAATAGAAGTAAATATCAGCATCATCAGAATTTTCACCAAAATGCGTGAAATGTTGTTTGCCAGCAAAGATATTTTAATAAGACTGGAACAAATTGAAAATAAAGTTCTGGCCCAAAATGAGAAAATTTCCAAACACGACGACGATTTGCAAATGATATTTACCGCACTAAAGCAGTTACTTATTCAGGAAGAAGTACCTAGGAATCCAGTAGGATTTAAAATTCCGTCAAAGTAAAAACAAAAATCATTTTTTCATGTTTATACTTCTTTGTACCTTTAAAAAATGGATGACATGGTAATAAACAATGGATTGGTCATAGAACCAAACCTCACACTGGAAAATCACTATAAAGATATTTTGAACCTTATTGGTGAAGACCCAACACGAGAAGGTTTGGTTAAAACACCGCATCGTGTGGCTAAAGCCATGCAATACATAACACACGGATATCAACTGGATCCGAAATCTATCATACAATCAGCAATTTTTAATGAAAATCACAGTGAAATGATTATTGTTAAAGACATTGAATTGTATTCTATGTGTGAACATCACATGCTGCCGTTTTACGGGAAAGCACATGTTGCTTATATTCCAAACGGAAAAATAACTGGATTGAGTAAAATTGCACGTGTTGTGGATGCCTTTGCGCGTCGTTTGCAGGTACAGGAACGCTTAACTACTCAAATTCGTGATTGCATACAGGAAGCTTTGGAGCCTTTAGGTGTGGCCGTTGTAATTGAAGCCAAACATATGTGTATGATGATGCGTGGTGTGCAGAAACAAAATTCAGTGACCACAACCTCTTCATTTACCGGAGAATTTGAAAAACAAGCTACCCGATCTGAGTTTGTCAAG
>JAKQLF010000337.1 GCA_029567325.1 Bacteroidota bacterium
ATTGCGCCTATAAGGCAATTGCCTTTGATGAATGCGTTTTGAATGATCATGTGCGAGATGATTGTTCAGGTTGGCTCTGCTAATTTAACGCATTCATCTTTTTCTTATTTCTTTAGACTTTTTTCTTCCGAACTATTGATAAAAACAACATGAAAAAATTACTATTTCTTTCGATTCTCACAATCACTCTCTCTGTGAGTTCAATTGCTCAGGATAAAGCAACTGATCTAAAAAAACTTTTTAGTCTAATGGATACTGAAAAGATGATTGACGGCATGATGGATAATATGGTCACAGTCTTCAAACAACAGGCAAATGAGCAATTCCAAGGCGATGATTCAGCAAAAACTGATAAGTACTTCGAATTTGTGGTTGAAGAAACAAAAGTTATGTCAAAAAAACTAGTCAACGAAGACATGGTTAATATTTATGACAAACACTTTACGCATGAGGAGGTAAAAGATTTAATCAAATTTTTTGAATCATCTACCGGTAAGAAAATGCTAGACAAGACACCTGAAATCACCATGGATTTGATGAATATTATCATGTCAAAACACATGCCTGAGTTTCAAGAAAAATTGGAAAAAAAGCTGGAGGAATTAAAATAAGTGGAATGGATAGACGCAAGGCCTCGCGTCTGTACAAAGTTGAAAGAATAAATAAATACGAAAGTTCAAAGGGAAGAGGAATTAAATGTTTAAAATAGATAATTCTATTGTACATTTGATAGGAAGGTTAGAAATCGGAACTTTAATTTCCCACCTGAACGCAACCCAAGACGTCGAAATTGAATGCTATAAAAAGTTAGAGTTTGCGGTGATTTCAAAAATCTTTTTTATAAACGATTTTGATAAAACAATTGCTTGCTATGAATAAAACGCTAACCCTTTTGCTATCGATCTTTTTGGTCTATTCTGTTGAAGCACAAACTCCCACTTGTGTAATTGACTCAACGATCCTACAAACTGGAGCACTGATCTCGCCCCTTCCTTGGACTGATTCTACGATGCAATACAACCTGAACGCCGCATGTATTGACCAACCTTACAATCAATCATTGACGATCAATGTGCCGCCAATTTTTACCTTCGAATCAATTAACCTACCAATCACAAATCTTAGTATTGCCACTACAGGTGCAATCTCCAACTTGCCAACGGGTCTCACTTACAATTGTGACCCTCCTAATTGTACTTTTCTACCAGGCCAGCTAGGATGTATTTTACTTTATGGTACGCCTACAAGTGCCAACATGGCGCCTGATACTTTTGATCTTGATATCTGGAGCGTATTGAATTCAATAATCCCAATACCTCTGAGGTTTCCCATATCCGGTTCCCATTTTTATCTGACACTTAAAGGTCCTGGATGTCTCGTGGGCAATAAAGACATTAGCAACCAGTTAATCGGGCTCAAAAACGCACCAAACCCTTTTACCAATGAAACATTCATTACTGCTGAGTCGCTCGTTGCAGGAGATTTCCAGTTTGAGGTGTTCGACTTGCTCGGCAAACGCATCTATCTGAAGAAAATCCGTCTCGAAATAGGCCACAACGAATTCGCATTTGATGCTAGCGAACTTTCAAACGGCGCACATTTCTACACCCTCAGTAACAATGATGGGAAAGCGGTCCGTCAGATGATTGTTGCACGATAATGGGATTATTAAGTTTATAATAGCCTGCTGTCTGAATTCATCATTCGTTATAGATAAAAATGCAGCTTAAACGAAGAAATATGATAATGTGGAAATTTTAATTTACCAAAATTAAGAGAAATTTTTTTAGTTTGAAAAAAACCAAAAATAAATAATACAATTTTTTGGCTTCCTACATTAACCCAAAGCCTCCACACCGTAAAATTAACCATATACCATTTGATATATTTATGTATTCACGCCTTGACAAAGTAATAAGCACTATCAATCTCTCACCCAATTTGTTTAGTAATTGAAATAAAAAATCAAAAATAAATTGCGAAACCAAAATGTTGCATATATATTTGCAACCGATTAGTTTCTTTATTAGGAATATTAACAATGTAGAATGCTTTTGATCTGACTACTTTTTCAAACATTTTTCACAATGGCTGAAAAATATTTAATTCAAGAATGTCAAAAATATAAAAATGGTTCGCAAATTTTAAAAAATACTCGAAATCCAATTCGATCAATTAGCCCACTTAATAACAACTATTAATAAAAGAAAAATGGACTGCGATTTTTTTTATTCTAAAACTAAGAAGATTTTTAACTATACCGTGGGAAGGCAAATTACTGATTCAATTATTTATTAAAAAATTCACCATTAAATAAACAAAAAAATGAAAAAAAACAGAGTTTTATTTTGGGCCTCAACAGGTTTTATATTTCTATTTGAAGGTATGATGCCATTAATTACTTTGCTTTTCGCAACAGAGTATGCAACTGCAGGAACAAAACCACTGGGATATCCAGACTATTTTGCATATGCACTGATCGTTTGCAAAGTATTGGGAGCAACAGCGATAATATTACCACAATTACCAGATAAAATCAAAGAGTGGGCGTATGCTGGTCTTACCTTTAATATGATCTTTGCTGTAATCAGTCACGTCGTCGTGGATGGATTTTTATTTGTAAGTTTCTTCCCACTCATTATTTTGGCCATTTTAGCAGTTTCTTATTATTATAATTCAAAACTAAAAGCCAATGGCACAACTTGATGAAAAGGTAAGTGAATACATTGCAAATTCTGCCGATTTTGCTCAACCAATTTTAAAACATTGGAGGCAACTTATCCATGAAAATTGCCCAGAAGTCATAGAAGCCATCAAATGGAGTATTCCACATTTTGATTACAAAGGCGATTTTATTTGTGTAATGTCTTCATATAAAAATCACTGCTCCTTTACATTCATTAAAGCAGAATTGATGAGCGATTCTCGGCTTAAGGAAAGTAAATCTTTAAAACCTATACAAAGATTTATGGGTAAAATTACAAGATTAGCTGACTTGCCACCTGACCAAGAATTCATAAAATTACTTCAAGAAGCAATGGTTTTGAATGAAAAAGGAATCAAAATAGTTGTTGAAAAATCTGACAAGCCTAAAGTTTACGAGACCCCTGATTATTTTGACCAAAGATTATCGAAAAAACCACTTGCCAAAGAAATTTTTGAAAGCAAATCAAATTCATTCAGAAAGGAATACATCATTTGGATTTTAGAAGCTAAAACAAAGGAGACTAGGCAAAAGCGAATAGACGAAGCGGTGGATTGGATATCAGAAGGAAAAAGCAGATTTTGGAAAAGTAAAAAGTAAAAAGCTATTATTATTGATGAATGCTTGAAATCTATAGAAGTTAAAAGTGGAACCTTTATTCCGTTTGATTTAGATTTAAATATTTTTCAATTCTATCTCATAAACATATAATAATACATTAACAATAATCCTCATATTAAGCAAGTTTTAAATTCATGTCGCCTTTAAAAAATTAATTCATTAATAAAACGCCCTATTTATTTCGATTTTTCTAGAAAGTTATGGTTCTATTGCCTACTTTCACACCACCAATATTAATCCTCAGACATGCAATCGATCAAAAAATATGCTATTTGGAAACTAAGCCTTTTATTAGTATTCCTTTCAACCCAAGCTTTTGCCCAAAACATCACCATCCACCAATTTGATCCGACGGTCAATGTGTCCTCCAATTTTGGCATGGGGGTGACCACTTTCACACTTACGGTGCCCATGGCAGCTGGTGTATTATCTGGTCCAGACCTTGATGCTGCACTTGCACTTGGAAATGTTGTCATTAACACACCAAATGGAGATGTGATCTTCACGAGCTCTGGGTTTATACTTACCGCTCCAGGAAGTACTCTTACTATCAATGCACTCGGTAATGTGACTCTCATCAATTATGTACCTGTGACAGCCAATTTGATCAATATATTTGCAAATGCTGGTGGTAATTTGACTGTTACCGGAACTGGATTCAAAACTGGTGGTGGAAATTTTACAGCAGATATCGGCGGCAGTGTCAACATTATGTCTGATGGTTTGAATACTGGAGGAGGCAACATCAATATCACTGCTGATGGTGTTTTTTTTCAATCTGGTGTAGGTTTAGTGACCAATGGCGGTAATTTTACTGCTAATGTTGGAGGCAATTTTACGCTAAGCGAGGGTGGACTCAAAACCAATGGCGGAAATATAGATCTGACTGTGACAGGCAATTTTATGCAAACTGGAACCCAGTTAACTACCACGGGTGGTAACTTTACAGCTGAGGTCGGTGGAACTACCACATTTGGTTTTGGCGGTACTATGAATACAGGTGGAGGTGATTTGACAATACACACCATTGGAGCATTTATTCATCAAGGTGCTAGCTTTGTAACTCAGGGTGGCAATATCGATTTTTCTGGCGCTAGTTTGACATCTACAGGTTTAGACACTAGAACACCTGCAACAACCATACCTGCAGGCAGTATTTTGCTCGATTTCACAGGCAATATCACAGTTTCTGGCCCAGGAATATATGGAGGTGAAATCGAAATTTTTTGTAATGACTTGTTATGCACCAATACTGGAATCCAATCGTTTGGAACCAATGCAGGTCAAGATGGAAGTGTAAGGATAGAAGCGCTCGGCAATGTTGTCTATCAAGGCGCTGCAGGACAATCAAACGGAGATGTAGAAATCATTTCCAATAATCTTACCCTTGTAAATGGTTTACTTACCAATGGCGGTGACATAACATTTTGCCAAACTGGCGATGTCAATTTGACCGGTTTTGGACTAAGAACATTGGATCCATCAGCACAAGTTTCATTATTTGGAAACGTCAATATCAGTGCTGGGGGATATGTGTCTGTAAGAAACGGGGCGGGAATTTACACTGGTCTAGCATTTTTTGTTGGTGGCGGAACAACAAACTCAGATGGTGGAGATGTAAATGTAAGAGCAGACTCCATTTATTTATATGGAGGATCTATCAATACTGGAATGAGAAGAGCTAATTATTTAGGAGGCGGTTCATTCGCCAATGGCTATTTGATAACCGGTGCAACAGGTACATTGACAACCCTTCCGGCTATTGGCACTCCAAGCTCTATATTGGTACAAAATTTCAGCCAAATTACTAGCATGGTTGCTTCTTATCCAAGTAACTTAATACCCGCAGATCAAAATATGCGGTTTTTGGGTCCATATTTGGGGGGAGGAAATGTAACTTTGGATGTTCAGTCTGAAATGGTAGCATGTATCGTCGAACCACCAATAGAGCCGATACCAACTATTGGTACATGGGCTTTCATTATACTATCACTTTCATTGGTTATTCTAGGCCAAGTTTATATCAGACCACAAACGACTGCTAGCATTAGTTGAAACAGAACCTAGCCATGGCTATCCATCTCAGAGGTTTCTTTATTTTACTATTTTTTACCTTCCAGTTGTCTTTAATAGGCCAAATGGATTTGAACGTCAATCAATACAGTGGCCTTAAATCTTCCTTTGGCATCAAAGCATACCATTCCAATGGGGTCATTACCGTGATTCCAGTAAAACAACATAACGGACTAGATGTCAATGATTTGTATGCTTACCTTAAAAAAGGAGATGTCATACTGAAGGCATCATCTGGTTCGGTTTTCTTTACACCTGGGGTATTTCTTCCTGAAGGAGCATTATGCAAACTCAGCATTCGCGCAAGAGAGACCGTAGATTTTTCGACAACACTTAGAAATACAGCCAAAATAGACGTCGACATACGTACTAAAGGAAACATCAATATTTATGCATCAGGCATTACAAGCAATTCTGGAAATATCCATTTGGAAGGCAAAGACATTTATATCAGAGAAACTGGGATAAGGACAGCAGGAGGAAATATTGAAATATGTGCAGCCAACTCTATATTGATCAGTGGTTCAGGATTGGACACCAAAAACGGTGATGTTGTACTGGAATGTAACCACTTAATGGTGGAAATGAATGGAATACAAGCGACAGAAGGAAAATGCAATCTTTACATCAAAGAACAAGGCATCATTGGCGGAGTTGGAATAAAGAGTAGATATTTCAGTGGTACAGGTAAATCATTGGTTTTGAATGGAGATGGCCTGCGTGTTGCAGCTTCTGTTAATTTAAACTTTTCAGAACAAATCAGTGTTTTAAAGGAGGGAATCCAAATGAAAGGATGGCCCTTGTATATAAAGGCAAAAGACCTCATCATAGGCGGAGACGAGGGTTATGGTGGGTCTGGAATTGTTACCAATGGAGGATCTGTTAAGTTGGAAGTCGATAATAATTTAATTGTTCAGGCAAGGGGTTTATACACTGCTAAAGGTAAAATTCATATCCGAGTGAAAAATGATGTTTGGGTAAGGTTTGGTGGAATTACTACTTTAAATGAATCCATTTATTTGGAATCTTTAAAAGGAAAAATTACCTTGGATGGCATGAATCTCAATTCCAGAATTGATCAAAAAACAAATGGTGGTAAATTGGACACGAGCAACATCAATTCCAAAAAACTGATTCTCCTCACAGAACCTGTGGTGGGAGGAGGTGACATTACCATTGTGACCCATTGATGCTTCCGTTGAATAAAAGTAAAAAATCGTCCACCCTCTCCTATCTGGTTGAATCTGTTCTTCCTGTCGTTGCAGTGTTGTTGGCAAATGTGGGATTTATATTCCTTATTTATTTCAATCAATACCAACTAGATTGGGATCGCATCACTTATTTGAATATTTCTCTCAGTGCCATCATCCTTTTCTTTTTCTTTTATCTGCTATACCGCTCCTTAAAGGCCCCAAAAAATGTAATCTCCTTAAAAGAAGCGGATTTGCCCACAGTTACTTTGATTCTTCCAGTTTTTAATGAAGAAAAATATATTTTCAATGTACTGGAAAGCATTGCTGCATCAGATTATCCAATGGAAAAATTTGAGCTCATTGTGGTGAATGATGGTTCTACAGACCAATCTTTAATAGAAATTCAACGATTTCTTGCTCAATTTCAAGGTGATGCTTTACTCATAGATTTTCCAAAAAATCAAGGCAAAAAAGCTGGTCTGGTGGCAGGTTTTAAAAAGGCCAAAAATAAGGTGATTGTTACGATAGACAGTGATACATTCCTATTACCAGATTCAATCAAAAAACTCTTGTCACAAATGGACGAATCCGTCGATGCAATTTGCGGACACACATTGGTAAAAAATCAAAAAAACAATTTATTAACTAGGATTCAAGCCTTCGAATACCTCATCAGCCATCAACTGTTTAAAGCATTTGAGGGAGTTTATGATGGTGTACTTTGTTGTCCGGGATGCTTTTCGGCTTACAGAAAAAGTGCTATTTTATTGGTTTTAGACGAATTTGAACGTTCCCTCATTTTCAATTATAAAGTAGATTACGGAGAAGATCGCTACCTCACTGCTCTACTCCTTTTCAACCAAAAAAAGGTTGTTTATTCTGATGAGGCAGTGGCGTTTACCATCGTACCGCAAAACTTGTCATCATTCATCATTCAGCGCAAGAGATGGATAAAAAGTTGGTTTGTCAATACCCTCTATCTTTTCAGAGTGGTCGGAAAGAAAAAATTGGTTTATCAATTATATTTTTACTTGAGCTTTATTTTCAACTTACTAATAACCAGTTCATTACCCTTATTTATTTACTTTATTTTTACCGCTAATTGGAACTTCCTCTTCCATGGTTTGTACATGATATTTTTGTATTTCATTTTTATTCTGCTCAAACAAGGCAAAATTCGGCTTTTGATGCCCCTGCTCTTTTATTTGTTCACTTTATTGATTTATACTTGGCTAGTGCCTTTGGCTATTGGAAATGTGAGTGACCATCGTTGGGGAAGGCGAGCGAAGTAGGTTTTTTTTTTAAAACTGTGTGATTGTTACACACATTAAAAAAGAGAAAAGCAGCAAATACTTACCCAATTTGGGAACATATGCTACATTTGTATGGTTAGACGAATAATAGCTGTAAATACATTAACAGAATATTGGGAGAGGTACCCCAAAACGGAACAGCCCCTAAAAGCTTGGATATAATAAATTGAGCAGTCGAATTGGGAATCTCCTCAAGCTTTAAAATTAAAATACAGTCATGCATCAATATTTACCGGAAAACGGGTAGTTTTCGATATCAGCGGCAATAAATTCAGACTAATTGTTGATATTGAATATCGCCTTAAAATTGTAATCTTAGTTTGGTTTGGTCTTCATACAGAATATGATTTAATTTATTCTAAAAATGTACAATATGGTAAAGCCAATAAAGACAAATAAACAGCATGAATTATACCTTGCTCGAGCATATGAACTCATGCAAATGGATTTAAAACCTAATTCTCAAGAATCTGATGAATTGGAAGTTTTAACTATACTCATAGAAGCTTACGAAAAAAGTAATTTTCCTATTGAAGCACCAAATCCAATAGAAGCTATACTATTTAGGCTTGATCAAATGGGCATGTCAAAAAGTGAACTAAGTAAACTTTTGGGCTCAAGAAGTAGAGCAAGTGAAATATTAAAAAGAAAAAGAAAATTGAGTATAACAATGATCCGAAAACTTAATCAAGAATTAGGAATTTCCGCCCAAACCTTGATCCAAGACTATGAAACTGTAGATGGGTAAATCATCCAATTAGTAAAAACCATTATATGCACGAATCCTTATATCAGTATTTTTTAACCAAAACCAATCTTAGTCCTTCTGAATTCGCACAAATTTCTGAACATTTTAAGTATAAGAAGGTAAAAAGAGGCCACATACTTTTAGCTGAGGGAGAAGTTTGTCATCATTTATACTTTGTTTTAAAAGGATGTTTAAGATTTTTTGCTACTGGAGAAGATGGGAAGGAAAACACTAGATATTTTGCGTTTGAACAAAAATTTGGTACAGCTTTGACGAGCTTCATTGAAAACAAAATTTCATTTGAAAACATTCAATCCATTGAAGCAAGTGAACTCTTAGTGATTGATCGAGATAATTTTTACCGTTTGGTTGAGACAAATAAATACATTAATTTGATTTACAGAGGCATATTGGAAATGGCGTATGTTACTTCTCAGAGAAGAATATATGGTTTACAAGGTGACACTGCACTAGACAGATTGAAGTGGCTGTTGGAATATCAACCTTCCATCATGATTCGTTTGCCTCATAAAATAATAGCCTCCTATCTAGGCGTAACACCATACACTTTAAGCAGACTCAAAGCAAGTTTGTATAATTGAATGTATTAAGCACCAACATCCTATTTGAAATGGCCACTTTTACCAGAAGGCACTAAAAACGTTGCTTTACAGCAAGAATTAGCGTTGACAAAAGGCAGACTTTTGCAGAAATCTTGTTACACATGTTTAGAAATATTTTTAATCTGCAGACGCTTACGGCCTTTATTTTTATTTTAATTTTATCAAAGCCAATCTCAAGTCAAGTACCCTCTCCTCCGATTCCCATAGAATTGATGGCTGGAAATCAAGATCTTTACTTCCAAATGGTGGTAAAGAAATCATTTAAACCTCAAAGTGCTTTTCAGTTTTTTGGTTTATCGACCTATACTTCAGCTATTAAAGACCTTCAGTCCACAGATCTCATTTCTATTGGCCAATTGAGTTATACTTTATCTAAAGGATTTGGTGCATTTGTAGGTGCAGATGTAAACTCTTTCTCAGGCCTTTCGATCATTGCCGGGCCACAACACAATTTTGCCAATGCAAAATGGCTAGCCATAACTACTACTTCATTCTTTTTGAATGATGATGCAGATATAAAGTTTTTTGGTTTATACGAATTCAAACCAAAGATTACTGAGCAAATTGGCCTTTATACGAGAATACAAAGTATATATAATTTCTCTTTAGAAAATAATGGACATAATGTAAGCTATATTTATCTAAGGGCTGGAATAAAGGTCAAATCAATGATATTTGGTGCTGCAGTTAATTTAAATTGGTCAGGGCCCAATAAATTATTTCAGGAAAACTATGGTCTTTTTGTGCGATATGAATTGAAATAACAATCGTTATTTGGGAATATTATTTTTTAAAGATTAAATGAAAAACGTTTTTATTGAATTATAAAAGGAAATACATTTGGAGTCTAATGCGAATTGTCGAAATTTGAAAGAAAATAGATCCTAGAAAAGTTATGATCAATTCGCAAAATCTCAAGGTTTTAAACTATGTTTGAATTTATTCTTAAAAGATTTGAAACACAATAATACAATCACTCAATTCATCATTCAAAAATCAATAAAAAATATGAATAAAATAGATTTAAAAGACAAATTCATCGGCTCTTGGAAAGGCACTTATTGTTTGATTTTGAGCTGGTTGCCCGAACCCAATTTTATTTCTGAATCGAAAATGGAAATTACAGGTGTGGCCAATGACAAATTCCTACAAATGAATTATGATTGGCATCATGAAGCAATCAATCAAGACGGTGTAATACTCATTGGCAACATCAACAAGCCATCTTTACTTACCGCATCTTGGGTAGACTCCTGGGGAATGAGTGGTAAAATTATGAATTGTGAAGGGTCAATGAACGAGGCAGGCGATATTTCACTAATCGGTTCTTACGAAGTTAAAGACAGTCCAAATTGGGGATGGAGGATCGAGATTCCATGTCCAGTGGATGATCATTTACAAATCAAGATGTATAATGTTTCACCAGTTGGTGAAGAGTATTTTGCTGGTGACGCAAATTATGTAAGAGATTAAGGTAAATAGAATGAAGTAATACTAGAAACATGATGACTTAGCAACTATTTAAAAATGAAAGAAATTAAAGACAACATACAGATTTCAGTCATCATGACCATCATAAACATTTTTGTACTATGGAATTACATTTCAAATGATAAGACATTACATGGCATTGGTTATTTTATATTTTTCTATGTTTCAATTCTGACCATTCATTTTTTCACCAAAAGAGTACCTCCGAAAAACGAAATAGAAGTAAAAGAACCCAAAAAAGAATTGACAATAGCAGTCTTTTTTGCTTTTTTAGGCCTACTATTTTTGGCATTAAATTTCATGTTGAAATCAAGTGTAATTCCTGACAAACCAATTTCAAAAATTCCCATAGGATTAGGTAGCGTTATATTTGCCATGCCCTTAGCTATTTTTATTTACCTTTTGAGTAAAAGGTATAGGTTGATGAACCTAGGTTTAAGAACTCAACCACTAACAAGCTTATTCCTTGGTTTGATGATTTGGAGTATTACCGGTCTTTTTGCCTATTTATTCAACAAGGAAGGCATACTATGGGCAAGAGCCTATGATGAACTTGGCGGAATCATTGGTATTATAGTCACAGGTGTAATTGGTGCAGCGTTATTTGAAGAATTTACCCGATTCGTAATTCAATCTCGATTTGAGCGAATTTTTAAGACACCTGGAATAAGTATTTTATTTGCAACAACCATTTGGTCTTTCATGCATTTCCCTGTCACCTTTTTTAAAGGATCTGATGTTTCAGGAACAATGGTTTATTGCATCCAAATTATACCAATAGGTTTTATCTGGGGTTATTTGACACAAAGAACTAAATCTATCATCCCTGCTACACTTGCTCACGGGTTTAATTTATGGGGATTTCAAAATGGTTAACCCAAAATAGCGGTTTGTTATCCTTCTAATTCAATGGCATATTTTTAAAGGTAATATAAAGATGTTTCTCAATCAATTGGTCAAGGAGAACGCCAAGGTAAATGCTTAAGCTATCGACAAAACTTGTCAAGCATAGTTGAGGAACACCTCGAATATTTTGTAACATTTAAAAAAGTAGTTATTAAGAAGGCCTTCTTAAATTTGGTGTAAAAATTTTAATAGTCGATAAAATTATATTTTGATTTCTTTTAAAATAAGGAAATTGTTCAAGATGAATTAGTAAAAAAGATGAAAATTGATGGCTGATAAATCTTCATTCATTTGGTAAAATGATTATTTAGTTTAGATTTGTTAAATAATTACTTGAAAGATTTTTCGCAACTTTTAAGCCGCCATTTTAGATTTAACATTTATGATAAATTTATTCACAGAAAATCTGCCATATAAGTTAAGAGAACAAATGACATTTGAATACAATAGACGAATAAATGACATCAATTTTTTTCTCTCAGGTAGATATGATTACTATGCACATTTGAAAAAAGATATTGATACAATCCAACTTCTTTTAGCCTTGTCAATTTTTTACAAACGTGTTCTTTCGAACTTTGATTCAGCAACAAAATTTACATCCAGAATAGTTTTTAATAGTGAAGCAAAGTCTATACAATTAGGTACTTATGAATTATCAGCCAAGGAAATTTTTAAATTAGAAAGAACAGTAAGAACTTTTACAAAACTAATGGATGATTATTCTATTCCTATTGGACTATTTGAATACTTAGAAACCAAAGAGTTTTTAAGAAAAATAAAGATTTACAAAGACAGCTTAGAAAGAAATATTGATAATGGCTAATCCTTTTAAAGATATAAAAGAACTTACTAGAGATGTAGAAAGCTATTTAAGAAAAAACCGTACAGCAATTTACAACAATTCAAAACGCATAAGTGATTTTTTTGAAATGGCATGTTATAATAACATCGTACGCTTTTATGAGAACAATAATTACGAAGTTCAAATAAAAAACCTCTATAAAAACAAATTTTACTACAAATGTACAACCGCAGGAAATCCTGCAAAATATTCTTATTTTGAAGCAAAACGAAAAAAAGGAAACTTGGTTTTTATATCAGAAATACGACATAATATTAATGTTCAATCATATCACAATAAAGATACATTTACAACTCCAGACATTTGTATAATTAAGCCAAATTCAATAGAAGAAAATGACGATTTTTATGATACTAAAATGAAATATTATTATATAAAAAATAAGTCTTTAATTTCCTTTTGCGAAGTGAAAAACTTTAACCCATATCCAGAATTATTGTTCAATTTTATCGGCGTTGTAAATGAGCTCAGACCTAATTTATTATCAATACCGAAAAATAATGGCAAGTCCCATATTTCAACATCCTTAATGGTATCTGGAAAATCAAATAGACATGCTGATAAAATAATTTCTAATTTACAAAGCAGGTACCACATAAACATTTTATCTGATTTATTTAATATTGGAGGAATAAAATTCGGACGACACTCAATTAATAAAATTAAAACTGTATAAATATAAAAGTCACTCATATTTTTGTATTAGTTATTAACTCTCACTTAAAAGCGAGTCTAAAAAGAAAGAATTTATAAAGTCCTAAAAAGTACTTTATTTCATAAAGAAATTGTATGCTCCTACAAAACTACTCTTCAAAATGGGTCCAGGATTTTGAGTCCCTGCAAGACGAAATTACAAAAGCTTTGGATGGCCTCGAATCCATTATTGAACACGTAGGAAGTACTGCCGTTCCAAATTTGGATGCCAAAGCCATCATAGATATTGACATCGTTTTCTCGCAAAAAGCAGACTTTGAGCAGATCAAAGCCGCCCTTATGAAAATTGGATATGATCATCATGGAAATCAAGGAATTGCAGACCGTTATGTCTTTAAGAGAAATGGCGGACAAACGCATGAAATATTAGATCAAATCACGCACCATCTTTATGTTTGTCCAGCAGACAGCAAGGCCTTGGAAAGACACCTTTTATCTCGAAATTATTTAAGGAATAATGAATGGGCAAGGTTGAAATATCAGCAAATGAAATATGAATTGGCGGAGCAAGCCAATCAAGACAAGAAAAAATATGCTGCATTGAAGGAGCTTTATGTGAATGATTTTATTGATATGATGGTGGAGGAAGAGAAAAAGCTGGCTGTATCGACCTACAAATGAATTTCTTAAAAGTGGGTTTAATCTTCTATCAACTTCCTTTTTATTAAATCCAAAGGTATGTTATGATATTAAAGACTTTGCAAGTCTAATTGCTCAATTTTTTGCTATTTGGAAGTCAAAAAAAGTTCACCATTTAACCTTACTAACCCAAAAATTATGGTACTTTGTCAAACCAAATTAACACCATTACAACCAATGCAAAAACCATTTCTCCTCATCCTCACGTCAGTCCTTTTCAACTATGCAATTGCACAACAAACTGTCCCAAGTTCAGCGCATAAAGTAACGTTCAAACTACAATTGTCTGAAATTAAAAACCCTGATACTTTGTCGATCATGTGGTTTGTTTTACCATATGTCGCTGAGAAAACAGTGGATCATATTTCCTTGGTTTCTATAACAAAAGGTGCCGATGGGCTTTATGAACATGCCATCACTTTCCCTGATTCTATCATGAACGATACCATCGCTTATGCATACATTATAAACAACAATCAGTACGATATCTGGCGGACATTGGTTTTAGACAAAAATCAAAATCAAGATCGAGTGGAAAGTTGGGGTTATGTGGATGGTTTAAAAAATCAAGTGAAAGTTACACAGATGCTTTTCAATATTCCGGACTCTCCTGAAGAAATAGCTGAATTTTCAAAACCTTATGTGGGTATTACGACCAATGGTCAGCCAATAAAAAGGTTATTCCCAATAAAGAAAACTGGATTTTCTACGATCAACATCAAAAACGCCGTTTCATCACTTTTGGCCTCACTTTCGGAAGAACAAAAAGCCAAAAGTGTTTTTCCCATTCAATCAAAGGAATGGCGCCGATGGCATAATATCGAACAATGGCCAAGGGCAGGAATTTGTTTGGAAGAAATGAACGCCACACAAAAGGAATTGGCATTTGCTTTTCTAAAAGAAAGTTTGAGTGTCAAAGGTCTTAAAAAGGCCAAGGACATCATGACGATGGAAGCTTATTTAGCTACCCTGGTGCCTGAAAGTACCTTCTTGGGCGGCGAAAAATATTGGATCACCTTTTTTGGAATGCCATCTGATGAAGAACCATGGGGCTGGCAAATTGAGGGACACCATTTGGTGATCAATTATTTCATTTTAGGCGACCAGATTGTGATGACACCTACATTTATGGGCTCTGAGCCAACGCTGATAACAGCAGGCGAAAATCAAGGCTTTCGTACTTTTGTACAAGAAGAAATGAAAGGTTTAAATTTTTATAAATCGCTGGATAGTTTGCAAAAGAAAACCGCATTACTTTGGCATGAAAAGGATTTTGACTTCAACCGTGGCGAAGCTTTTAGGGACAATGAAATCATTGCAACTACCGGAATTGCTGCCAAACATTTATCCAAGGAACAACAAGTTGCTTTACTTGATTTGATCGGAGAATACATCAACAATATCAGAGATGAACATGCCCAAGTCAAAATGGAGGAGGTAAAAAAACATTTAAATGAAACTCATTTCACGTGGGTGCAAGGAAAAGATATCGAAGGTCCCTTTTATTATCGCATCCACAGCCCTGTAATTTTAATTGAATTTGATCACCAAAATCCTGTATTCCTCCATGATGAAACCAATCAAAATTTTGGTCCCGTAAAAACCCATATTCATACTGTGGTTCGCACGCCAAATGGCAATGATTATGGAAAAGATTTATTGAGGGCACATTTGGAACAGCACAAACATTAGAAAAAATATAAGCGGATAAACCTACCTCTATTCACAGAGCGCTGATGAAACATAGGGGTTGAAAAGGAAGCTATCCAGTAGACAAATTTAAATAAACATTCAAAACGCACTATTGAAAATACGTTTTGGAATGTTTTAATCACACTTGATTATCAGCTGTTTACCTATTAAATACCCATAATTTGCAATTTAAAAAAAGCAAATTGGAAAACTACTGCTACCCTACTTTCCCAAAAAACACTACCTTCGAAAAGTCATAATCCTTTGGCTAACATATTTAGTAAAAAAAGGGTTACTACTTAACTTAAGACAATGATCAAACAGATTTACAAATTTTTGAGTCCAAAATACCAGAATTTATTTTTGGAGTATAAAGTGGAATTCAAACCAAGATATGGGCACGGAAAACCCCCACACCAGGATTTATACAAAATTATAAACGCCAATCGCGATTCATATAGCAATCTCATCAAAAAGGCACTGGCACTTAAGGAGCATATTTGGACCATTCAAGATTCCACAAAAGAAACGGATGCCAAGAAACCAAGTTGGAATAATGGCTTTCTTCCAGGTCTGGACATCATCGGCATTTACACCATGATAGCAGCATTCAAACCCAAAAAATACATTGAGATAGGGTCGGGAAATTCAACCAAAGTTGCCTATAAAACCAAAACCGAACAAGGACTGGATATGGAAATGATATCCATAGACCCCATGCCTCGGGCGGAGATTGATGACTTGGCTACCAAGGTGATCAGAGAACCTTTTGAGAATATCAATTATGATATTTTGGAAGCACTCGATGCAAACGACATCCTTTTTGTCGATAATTCACACCGGATTTTACCAAATTCAGATTCCATGGTATTCTTTTTGGAAATATTGCCCCGACTGAAAAAAGGAGTGATCGTACATATTCACGACATTTACCTGCCTTACGATTACCCACAATTTATGTGCGATCGGTTTTATTCAGAGCAATATGGATTGGCCATGTATTTATTGGCAAACCCTACAAAATTTGAAACCATTTTTCCCAATTATTTCATTTCAGAAGACAAAGAACTAGCTGATTTGCTTACACCCATTTGGCAACATGCAAATATGGCAGGAGTTGAAAAACATGGTGGTTCGTATTGGCTAAGGATCAATGAATAATGGGGATCGAGGAGTCAAGAGTAATTCATAATTGGTATTTAAAACTAGGTTGTGTAATGCTCCAAATTTCTTGATTTCGATCAAGCATGAGAGATCGGAATAAACGATATCTTTGCCAAAAGACCAGTTTATAAAAGCAAATCTAAATCCAATCAATCATGAATTACGCCAAATTAATTCCTAATGTCTATTACATCAATATTAACGATGGAATAAAATTATTTGTAGACTGTCTAGGATTTACCATTGGCCATCAAGAATTACATTCAGAAAATCCATTCTGCGTTCTAGAAAAACAAACATTAAACATTTTCCTTTTCCAACACGAGGCCTTGGCAAAGGAACATAATCCAGAATTTAGAATTGTAACAGATGAAATTGATGCGATTTACGCGAAAATTAGTGATTCACATCCTGAGTATTTGCATCCAAATCTTAGTAGAGTTACCCTTCGACCATGGGGCGCTAAAGAATTTGCATTGAGGGATCACCAAGTGTGTATTATTTTTCAGCAATGGTAAAATAAGAGCCCATAAATGGTACGTTATGTCCTTATTAAAAATAGGGATGTATGAATTTTTTTAAAAGTATATTTGGCAAAAAAGACGAACCGATCAAAAGTTACGCAGATTTTTGGAAGTGGTTTCAAATCCATGAAAAAACTTTTTATAAGCACGTCAAAAACAACCACGACCTTGAAAAAGGATTTTTTGATAAACTTTCCGAAAAACTCGATGAATTAAAAAATGGTTATTTCTATCTAACGGGCATGCTTGATGAAAACACTGCAGAATTGGTTTTAACTGCTGACGGAAATTTAAACAATATAGCTTTTGTAGAAGATTTGGTGATTGCAGCGCCAGTAATCGCTGGCTGGAAATTTACTGCCCTTAAACCCGCTTCAGACATCAATGAGTTTGCTATTAATATGGGCGGTTATACTTTTGATAATGAAAATTTATTTTTTTATTTCAACGACCATATCGACTATCCAGATGAAATTGATATTTGTGTTGTGCACAATGATCTCAGTGAAGAAAATGAAGGACAGATATCAATTGGTGTCCAAATTTATTTAGAGAATTATTTGGGCGAATTAGACTTTGTGAATACTATCGATCATTTTGAAATCATCGGGAAACACCAAGCTGAAAAGGAACTCGTTCCAATTTCAAAGCTCAAAGATTTTCTTAAATGGAGAGCAAAAGAATTTACGGAAAAGTATGAAGGAACTAGATATGATACAAATGAAGATGAACATTCACTTATGGAAGCATCATTAGAAAACGGGAATAAATTAATTGCAGTAATAAATAACCAACTTCTTAATTGGGATAGAAAAGCTTCCCACCCTTGGATAGCTGCATTAATTTTGGCCTATGACGGAAATGCGCACAACGGTATGCCAGATGATGAAGACTATGAAACATTGGATCAAATAGAAGAAGCATTACTTTTAGAGCTTAATGATAATGAAGGTTACTTAAACATCGGCAGACAAACGGCCAATAATGAACGTACTATTTTCTTTGCCTGTAAAGATTTTCGCAAACCATCAAAAGTGTTTTTTAAATTCCAACAAAACTATTCCGATCAATTTGAAATTGAATACGATTTATACAAGGATAAATATTGGCAATCTTTTGAAAGATTTAGAGCACACTAAATGGGTGAGCATTTTGCATTCAATGTAAATGTCTGGGAGATTTATTGGATACCCCTTATTTCTCAGAAGACGTCATTTTTTTTATAGAAATTAACTGGCTAATCTTATTCCCTACTCAATTTTTTTGACTCATATAAAATACATTTGGTAATATTCAAAAAGCAAAATATATTTGATAATCAATTTGTTACCAAGGCTATGATGCGATCTGCATGATCTTCCTAATCAGACAATTTATATTTGAGTAGCATTTTGAAAACTAAATTTTAAGCTACAAATATTAAAGTTATGGAAATAGACAAAGCAATTCAGTCGATGATTGATAACCTGCACAAAAACACAGGTATAACTTTAGAAAATTGGATAGAAATAGTTAAAAAAGAAAACATTGCAAAACATGGAGAAATCATTAAATTTTTAAAAGAAAAACATGGACTGACTCACGGTTTTGCAAATTTGATAGCCCACAAAACAAAAGGTTCTGATTCAGGTTCGGCAGAAAATCAGGACGACTTAATCGTAAAACAATACCAAGGAAAGGAACACCTCAAACCCATTTATGACCTTTTGATAGCAGAAATCCAAACCTATGGAAGTGACATTGAAATTGCTCCGAAAAACACCTACGTGAGTTTGAGGCGGAAGAAACAATTCGCCCTCTTGAATCCTGTGACAAAAACTCGATTTGAAATTGGAATAATTTTAAAAGGCCAAGAACCCAAAGGAAAATTAGAAGCAGAAAAACCAAATGCAATGTGTTCCCATAAAATCTCGATTTCAGATGTAAAGGACATTGACAAAGAAGTGTTTGAATGGATAAAGGCAGCTTATGATCATGCGGGATGAGAGGAAATGGTGATTTCATTTTAAGACTCTAGATAGATTGGCAGTTTCTTAATTACAAATTTGTTTATGTGTTTTCAAAGAAATATGAAATATGTTACGTGATTTTTTTGTAATTTTACACGTAAATAATCGTATTATGAATACTAAACTCACTTTAAACCTAGATAAAGAGATCATTGACGAGGCAAAAACCTATGCTAAAAGTCAAAGAGTTAGCCTTTCCAAACTTATTGAAAATTATCTAAATGCTCTAACTAGGCAAACCAAAAAAAAGTCATCTGTTACTCCTTTAGTTGAAAGTTTGACTGGAATAATTCCGAGTGATTACGATGAGAAAAAAGATTACCGTGAATACATTGATAAAAAATATTCATGATGGAAAAAGTTTTCGTAGACACAAACGTCATTATTGATCTTTTATCTAAGCGTGAACCTTTTTACAAAGAAGCTCAGGACTTATTTACTTTGGGTGATAAAAAAGAAATTCAACTATGTATTTCTTCACTATCATTTGCGAATGCTTACTACTCAATTGCCAAACATCACAAAGCAATTGATGCAAAAAAGTATCTATCAAAATTTAAAGTGCTGGTTTCGGTCTTATCACTTGATGACAAAGCTATTGAACTGTCTTTAGCGTCTGATTTTGAGGATTTTGAAGATGGACTGCAATATTTTGTTGCAATGGATAATGAAGTCGATACTATAATCACTAGAAACAAAAAGGATTTCAAAAATTCAAAAATTCCAGTTTTGACGGCAGGAGAGTATTTGGGAAAAGAGGAGAAATTATTATAAAGGAGACTTAACTTTTGTAGCAAATTCGACCATCATCCAAAATTAGTGGGATCATAAAAAGTAGTACTAAGTTCAATTTTTGTGTTTGTTCAAAGTAAACACCTACATATAAATCTCATAATAAATTATGTAACTAACCCCACAATCATAAAACTCTCAAAAAACAAATTATGATTTCCACTTTCTGATGTAAAGGACATTGACAAAGAATTGTTTGATTGGATAAAGGTTGCATATGATCATGTGGGGTGAAAGATGATGCAATTGCCAGGATGAAATCAAACCAGCAAATAAACTTTACAATGTAAAAATGAAGTTGAAAACAATTCCTAAAAATTGAATAAGTAAGGTCTGAATAATTTAGTTCAGACGATAAATATTTAAGGGGAAAAAGATTTTAGCAACACAAACCCCATCTTTACTCAACAACTTTTATTAGTTTTGGAAAAGAAAGTACATTTAAAATACGACATATCTTTAATCAAGTATTAAATTTCAAAGTAACATGTTCGGTATAAAGCATATCAAGTTTGACTCTATGACGTACGTTTTGCATTTCAAAAACGGAACAATCAAAAGAGAAGGTCGGGGATTATCATTTTTTTACTTTGCTCCAAACAGTCCTATTGCAGCAATTCCAATGGGAAGTAATGATTTGCCTTTTATATTTAATGAGTCTACCAACGATTATCAAACAGTAAATATACAAGGTCAAATAAGTTATAAAATCAGTAATCCTAAAACGCTTGCAGATGTTTTGGACTTTACTGTAGACGACAATGGACTATATAAAAAAAATGATATTGAGAAATTGAATCAAAGAATCATAAATGAAGCCCAAACTGCAACTTCTTCCTTTATCCACGAAATAAAACTGAAAGATGCTATTCGATCTGCAAAATCAATTGAAGATAGAATTCTTGCAGGGTTAAAAAAGTCAGAAGCAATAGGCATGTTGGGAATAGATATTCTGGGAACCAATATATTGGCTATACAACCTACTCCGGAAATGTTGAGAGCTTTAGAAACCGAAACGAGAGAAAAACTTCAACAAGAAGCTGACCAAGCCATTTATGAACGAAGAAATTTTGCTGTTGAGCAAGAGAGAAGGATAAAAGAAACTGAACTCAATACAGAAATCGCGGTTGAAGAAAAACAAAAACAAATCGCAGAGAAGAAAATGGAGTCAGAAGTTCAAAAAGCTGACAATGACCGTAAACTGCGAGAAATGAAACTGGCTGCAGACATTGGTGTAGAAAATCAGAGAAAACTACTTATAGAACAAAAGACAGCAAATGACATAAAAGAAGCTGAAACACAAGGCTTTGTGATAGAGACAACGCTTAAACCATATAAAGACATTGATTGGAAAACCTTAACTGCGCTAAATAATAACCCAGACCCAAAATTTAATATTACACTGGCTTTTAGAGAATTGGCTGAAAATGCAGGTAAAATTGGTAATCTGAATATCAGCCCTGAATTACTAGATACGCTGCTTAATGAGAAAAGAGAATATAAATAGTGAGTATCGAATACGCCATCATAGTCAAAAATAAAACCCGACTTGAAGCGCTGATTGAGCGTTTCAATACCAAAGCTCAAGCAAAATTTTACATTGAAAGCCTAGGAGGAAATTTTGATGATTACGAGTTAGAGCATGAAATTTTTCAAACATCACTCAATTCTTTGCAAACCAAACTTTCAGGATTGGTAAAAAACAAAACGGTTGAAAGAGTTTATCTGCCCTCCTTCATTTTTTCAGAAAAGAATTTGATTGTTGTAATTGGTCAAGATGGGCTTGTAGCAAACACAGCAAAATACTCAAAGGGTTGTCCTATCATTGCGGTAAATCCTGACAAAGAGCGATATGATGGGGTTTTACTTCCATTTGATACTTTTGATTTTGTTGGTGGAGTTGAAAAAGTACTAGAAAACAACTATGAATCAAAAACAATGCGATTTGCAGAGGCAAAACTCAATGATGGGCAAAGGCTTTTGGCATTTAATGACCTTTTTATTGGTGCAGCTTCTCATATTTCAGCGCGTTATAAAATCTCATTCAATCAGAATACAGAAGAACAATCTTCTAGTGGACTCATCATTTCAACCCCGGCAGGATCAACAGGGTGGCTCAGTTCAATTTTCAACATGGCTTATGGTGTAACGGGCATGTTTGAAAAAAAATTGAAACCAAAAAGACCCAAACTCAAAGACAATGAATTACTATTTGTTGTGCGTGAACCCTTTGAAAGTATCAGAACCCAAACGGGAATTACTGCAGGCATTATCAAAAATCAAAATCATTTAACGATTGAATCCCTTATGCCAATTGGAGGAGTGGTATTTAGTGACGGGATAGAAAAAGACTTTTTGAAGTTTAATAGTGGTGCCATTGCAACCATAGGCATTGCAGAAGAAACTGCAAAATTGGTGATAAAATAAAAGAATTACGTAATATGCTAACCAATAACAAAAAATATGTCTTACCAAAAACTAACCTACGTTGGTGATAAAAGCAACAACTATTTGTATTTTGCTTTTGATGCTGATTTTTTTGATCTAAACCTCGTGACTAGTGAGTTAAATATTAATCCAACATCGGTGATGATCAAGAAAAAACCAGTGCCCAAATCGACCTCGTGGAAATATCAAATTGATGCTAGGGAGGACATCAATTTAGAATTACATATAGAAAAGCTCATTGACATTTTTGAAAAGAAAGTCCTAGAAATAAACCAACTTAAAGTAAAATTAAATTTAAAAACAAGATTACAATTTGTAATATCAATCGATATCTCCCTAAATGCGTCTTTACCATTTTTTGGTCTTAATGAAAGAACAATTGACTTTTTGGGGAAAACTGGCACTGAGGTTGACTTTGACCTTTATAAAACGATAAAATAAGACTTCAAAATTGATTTAATTGGACTTTATAGTATTTTATTAAATGAAAATAAAACTCTGGACAATTCAAAATCAACAAAAACTCGATGAGCTAGAAGAAAAAGGATATTTAATATCAACAACAAATCACAATTCTCCAGAATGGGAGGAGGAATATAAATGGATGGCCAAACAAATGATTGTTAATATAGGTGAACCTAAGAAAGAAGAAAAATATCCAATTTGGTCCTGGTATCAACATCATGACTCAAACCATAGAAGGCCAGACTTGAGGAGAATAGCACATTTATCAAGAGGAACAAAAGGTATACGAATAGAATTTTTGAAAGATAAGAAAGACGTATTACTTTCAGATTTCGAGTTATGGCATTTTCCATTATGTTATAAAGGTTACATTGGAAAAAATGAAAAAGACTCAGACAGGTTTGAGCATCTGTTAAAAAAGTAAAACTTAGAATTAGAATTATTTGAAAAGTTACCCATAACATTAAAAGAGGAAATAGAACAAAGTTGGCAGCGCGTTTTTGATTTAAATTTTAATGATAAATATCAGACAAGTGCATTTGAAGAGAATATGATACAGGCTTGTTATTGGAGGATTAACAAGGAAGAAATTATCAAAATTGACAAATTTATTGCGAGATGATTCGCGTCCAGCAAAAAGAGATATCAGGTGTAATAACTGCTGATTAACCTTCTTTTTTGCACTGATCCACACCCCCATAAAAATAAATTTCCATAACAAAATGGAAATATTATTTTTATAACTTCAAACCGCTTATATGTCTGCTACTATTTCTACTACGGCTTTCCCCGATTCTAAAAAACATTATGAAATTCTGGATGCGCTGCGAGGAGTGGCGGCCATCATGGTGGTCATTTTCCATGTTTTCGAAACGCATAACACCAGTAGGTTTGACCAAATCATGAACCATGGTTACCTGGCTGTGGACTTCTTCTTTCTATTGTCTGGGTTTGTTATTGGCTATGCCTACGATGATCGTTGGGGTAAAATGAGTTTGAAGCAATTTTTTACGCGACGTCTGATCAGGCTGCATCCGATGATCATCATGGGTATGATTGTGGGTGCTGTTTTATATTACTTCCAAGTCAGTGAACTCTGGCCAATTATAGGGCAAACTCCTGTGTGGAAAATGTTGCTGGTCATGCTTTTTGGTTTTACATTATTGCCCTTGACCCCTTCCATGGAAATCAGGGGTTGGACAGAAATGCATCCTTTGGACGGGCCCGCCTGGTCCTTGTTTTACGAATACATAGGCAATATTTTATACGCCGTATTTGTGCGGAAATTTTCGAATGTGGCATTGTCGATTTTGGTTTTTGTGACTGGAATTGCGCTCATCCACTTTCTGGTGACAGGGCCAAATGGGGATGTCATCGGTGGTTGGTCTTTAACGCCTACGCAAGTCCACATCGGCTTTCTGAGGCTGTTATTTCCATTTTTTGGGGGTTTACTTTTGTCTCGAATTACCAAACCAACACAAATCAACCAGGCTTTTTTATGGTGCAGCCTTTTGGTCATCCTCAGCCTTTCTATTCCAAGGATAGGCGATGATACAACTGCGTGGATGAATGGCATTTATGAATCAATCATCATCATCGTTGTTTTTCCAGCGATTGTCTATATGGGGGCAAGTGGTACACTTGAGGGAAAAACTGCTAAGGGTTTAGGTAAGTTTTTAGGTGATATTTCTTATCCAATTTACATCACCCACTATCCTATTATCTACACTTACACGGCATGGGTGAAAGACAATAAGGTTTCACTTTCTGAAGCTTGGCCTTATGGATTGCTGGTGGTTATTTCTTCCATTTTGTTGGCATATATTTGTTTAAAATTTTATGATATACCGGTGAGGAAGTGGTTGACGGATAGACATATTTATGCTAAAAAATAGGGGAAATAAGCACAGTACCAACAGAAATTTTATCAGGTAAGTGGACTGTTTTTCTGCGGGCTAAAGTTCACAGTGCTTTTCCTGTTTTAATGGCTTTATTACCCCTATCTTTTGGGAAGTGTCAAATAAATCTGCCTTATGATTACCTCTGTGCGAACTGAAGTATACAATCTACAGAGCTTTTGCTCACTTATTTTCAAGAAACTTCAACTTATAAAATTCACTAATTGCTTATGATAATTGCTCAATTTAAAACCACTTGCGTGGTGATAATCAGAAAGTAATTCCTTTCACGACGAGTAAACCATTCCTTCTCTCAAATTTCTTTGAAGGATAATTTGTCAAAAACGAAGAAAATTTATAAGTGATAAGTAGCATTGTGAGCTAATGGCCCACCGCAAACACTGCAGTTTCCTGCCGCACCTGCTCCTCCTGCGCAACCTTTACCGCAGGTATAATGCCACACACCTTTTGCATTTTGTGGAGGATCTACAGGCTTAGGTGCTGCTGCATTTGCACCAGCTGCTGGTGTTGCGGAAGCGTGATAAGCTGCATTATGAGTGAGTGGATTGCCACAAACGCTACAGTTTCCAGCCGCTCCAGCGCCTCCCGCACATCCTTTGCTACAGGTATAATGCCATAGGCCCGCTGCATTTTGCGCTGGTTCTGGTGGATTTGGGCTTTGATTAACCACTCCTTGTTGTGCTGCATTTGGAGCTGGTATAGGAACGTTAGGGCTCTGAATTGGTGCCTCTTGTGGAGCTGCGTTTACATCAACAGGTGCAGTAGAAATGTCAGTTTCTTTTTTGTCTGAATTGTTGTTGCATGCATATAAAGACATGACTGCAGAAAACAGGATAATAGAAAGGATTTTATGAAATTTCATGTGAAGTTTATTTGTGGCAACCGTCAAAGTGTTTCATAACAATCCTACGATTCCTGTTATAAATGATTTTAATATGTAAAATTACAATAATTTTTGATCTTAACAACGCTCTCAAAGAATCCATAAAAATATATTTTGGGTTGCCCTTTATAGTCTTCTAAAAGCGCCTAAATGAAATGGTTAACAGGATTTTCTTTAGCGGAATAAATTTCATCAATACTAGTTTCGACAACGTCCTGTTGAGCATTCTCTTTCTGCGAATTGAAATTCAAAGTCCACAAGCCTTTTTCGTTTTTTTTGAAAATTTTTAAGTATATGTTTTGAAGAGGGCCTATATCATTTGGTTAACAGCCGAATTTAGTAGACTTTTTTATCCTCTTTATCATCCCACAATTTAAATGGCTTCATAGCTTCTTCATCGTGTATATGTACCATGGGGATGGAACGATCCTCTGTATTTAAATCCAGTTCTTGATAAATGAAATCATCGTCAAATCCTACGGCAGCCGCATCTTTCTTTGAGCATGCATAAAATACCTTTTTGGGTCTCGCCCAATAAATTGCTCCCAGACACATAGGGCAAGGTTCGCAAGAAGTGTACAAAATGCAATCATCCAATTGAAAGGACTGGAGCGATTGACAAGCTCGTCTGATGGCAGTCACTTCGGCATGAGCAGTGGGGTCATTGGTCTGAAGAACTTCATTGTGTGCCTCAGCAATGACGACGCCATTTTTGACAATCACTGCGCCAAAAGGGCCGCCAGCATTGGCATTGACACCAATTTGGGCCAGAGTTATTGCTCTGGCTATGAACTTCTTATCCTGAGTGTTCGCTATTTCTTCCAATGGCTCTCTTTATTTATTATGAATATCAATCATAGAAAAGTGTAATTTTTACTTTCATTTTTTAAGCTGATTTTTCAGTAACTCAACTAAAGTAGTTTCAGAAATTTGCAGCTTTTTGGCTATTTCTTGCTCAGCCATCCCAGCTCCTAGTAACAACTCAATCGCATCTGATAATAATTTCTCGGTTTCTTCTACCATATGTAATGCTTTCTGTTGTCCCTCCAATGCCTCTTGTTGTTTTAGCAATGCTTCCTCCTTTAATACTCTCTCCGTCTGAAATGCATCAAAATAAGCATCCAGCTCAGCTTGAAAATCATCCTCTCTTTGCATAACCTCAGCAATTTCACCTACCTGCACTGCATTTTGCAATCTGCGAATAACTGGTCTGTACTTTAATGGAAAATCTACTTCTTTTACATTCATAATATGTGTGCTTGAGCCAATATTGTCTTGATCAAAGATACTTAATAATTTTTCGATATCGTCTCTTCCTTTTTGTTTTAACGCTGGAATATTGACAATAATTCCCTCATGGTAAAGTGAATTGATAAAGAAATCATCGACCACTAATTGATTTCCGGTGTACGCATCTGTAATCTTTTTTGAAATTTTTATCATGGGAATTTGAGCAAAAGCTGGATTTATCAGCTCTCCAAGTAAGTAAATGCTGATGATAGGAAGTCCCGCTTTAAAGAATTTACCACCTACTTTAACGGGTAAATAATATTCCTTCTTTGTCAATTGGTGCCCCAAATAGGTTCTGAAGCGCATTGGTGTTGCAAATATTTTTGACTTTTGGATTTCAACTATAATCAATCTTTCGCCGGATTTAGTCTTTACTTTTGCTTTAAAATCCAGTCTATAGATTCCTAAATTTAACAAAGGATTTTCTTTGTTTTCTTCCTCATTTGTTATCTGAGTGATCAATTCCTGTGGATAAAATTCCAAATCTATGATTTCTAAACCTGTAAGCGCAGACAAAATTATCGTTGCAACTTTGGAATCATCCATTAGATATTTGAACACGACATCGTAAATAGGGTTTGCAATTTTCATTTTTCAAAGTTTAAAGTTTCCAAAACGAAAATAGGTAAATAAATAATTATATCCCATATTCATTCATCAATAAAATTATTCCAACTTTAATTTAACCAACAACTATTGGGACCACCTTATATTCGTCTCATGATAGTCGAGAAAATTAAAAACTTTTTAAACCAACCTTATCCCTTTTATTACCAGGGCCAAGACCTTCATAAATTTTGCTTGGTCATCTTTGGTATGGCCCTATTTTTCAACTATGTTTTCCAACCATTCAGTGTTTATGAGCCTGAACATAAATTTCATTATTTTTGGATATCCGTTATTCATTCAATTTCCCCAGTGATTCTTTTCTATTTGATTGGTTGGATTTTGAAACCTCAAAAGCATCTACAGGATAATTGGTTACTCAAAAATGAGGTTGTGGTGTTTTCAAGTGTGTTGTTTTTGACTGGTGTGTGTCAATTCCTTATTAGGGATCTTATTTATGACAACAGTGACAATTGGTCATGGCATTATCTATTTGAAGAAATCAGCAATACCATGTTAGTTGGGTTTTTGTTTGCCGCCATACTCGTACCTATTAATCTCAATCGAGTCCAAAAAATTAACCAAATCCATGCTGATGTCATCAATTATGGTTTGAAAAGCATGACTTTGGAGAGTAAAGAGCACATTATAAATATTCAGACGCAAGTCAAAGCAGACGACTTTTTGCTCAACATTCACGAATTTATCTATGCTAAGGCTGATGGCAATTATCTAGAAATTATATTACGAAAAGACGAACAATCTGAAAGACTTCTGAAAAGGATAACTTCTAAAGAATTGGAAAATCAACTGGCCCATTTTGACTTTATCATGAAGGTCCACCGTTCATTCTTGGTAAACCTAAATAAAATCGAGTCGGTCAGTGGCAATGCTGGAGGTTATAAAGTTGCTTTCAAAGGTATCTCAGAACTTGTCCCAGTCTCCAGGAATTACATACCCACATTCGATGAAAAGATGAAAGTTAATGTATAAATTGTCACTCATCACAAAAGTTTGCCATTCGCAACAAGCCTAGTGTTTACTTGAAATCCACTGCTACATTTGTCTTTCGAAAAAAAATATAAATGCGCAGAAACGATTTAGATTGGTTGAGGGTTTTGGTTTTTGCTTGCCTCATTTTTTATCATGCTGGAATGTTTTTTGTACCCTGGGGTTGGCACATCAAAAACAATGTTATTTATGATTGGCTGCGATATCCGATGTTGTTTCTCAATCAATGGAGATTGCCCATTCTTTTTGTAATTTCAGGAATGGGGACCTATTTTGCTTTGGCCAAAAGAAGTGCTTTCCAATTTCCTTTTGAAAGAATAAAAAGATTATTGCTTCCGCTAGCTTTTGGAATGGCAGTAGTTGTTCCTCCTCAAGTTTATGTAGAACGAATATCCAAAAACGAATTCACAGGAAGTTATTTTGACTTTTGGCCATCTCTTGCTTTTAATGGGGTTTACCCCGAAGGCAATTTAAGTTGGCACCATCTATGGTTTTTACCCTATTTACTTTCCTATTCCCTTATTCTTTTGCCACTCTTTATTTATTTGAGAAATCATGAAACCAATCATTTCATCAACTTTATGAAAAATAAAGTACTAAAGTCGAGATGGAGTATCTATATTATGATCTTACCATTGTATTTCATCGAAGCATTTGTAGAGCCATTTTTCCCTGAGACGCATGCATTTATTGGAGATTGGTTTGTGTTGATCAATTTCCTCGTTTTCTTCTTTTATGGATTTGTATTGATGAATGTCAGGGAATTGTTTTGGGAAATGGTCGAAAGTCATCGAGTTTTTTATCTGACTTGTGGACTTCTAGCGTTTACCATCTTCCTTTTTACGGTCATAACATTTGAGGATTCTACGGTACGACATTTCACAGAAGCCATGATTAAAGTATTCAATATCTGGTCATGGATCTTAGCTATTTTTGGTTTCGCAGCAGCATATCTAAACAAGCCTGGCAAAGTTTTGAATTATTGTAATGAAGCCGTTTATCCGTTTTACATTTTACACCAAACGGTCATGATCATCATCGCTTATTTTTTAATGAATCTCAGTTGGGGATTACTAGCTAAGGGAAGTATACTGAGCCTCGGCACCTTTTTGGTCAGCTGGATTATTTACGAATTCGGTATCAGAAGGTGGAAGGTCGTGAGGCCACTTTTTGGGCTTAAATAATTCCAAATTTTAAAATTATAAATGCTAATTATTTCGGTCTGTTTATCAATAAATTATATCTTCGTTTAGAACTCTAAATCCTAATTACAGAAATCAATAATTAACTTAATTTGCGTTGTAGAATAAGTTAAAAACCTATATAATTCCTCATTTTAAAAAACCACCTATGTCTACAGAATTAAAAACATTCAAAAAAGAACAATTGGCTGTCTCTGAAAAACGATTGGCCAAGGCTGATTATCCAAAGGAATTGATCATTGTAGCAGAGGGTGATTCCTGGTTTGATTACCCGTTGAAAAAGGATATTCTGGACTATTTAATCAAAAAGGGCTATGCCATCAAAAAATTGGCAAAGGGTGGAGATAGTTTGGAAAATATGATTTATGGTTCCGATTATACCATTGTTGGTGAAGATGTCATCCATGCAGGACCTCAATCATTACAAGTGACTCTGAATGCTGTAAGAAACCACCATCCCAAATTTGTTTTATTTAGTGGTGGAGGCAATGACATCGTAGGCAATGAAATCATAGGTTTTTTGAATCATAAAAATGCAATGAATGGTAGTTTGGTCAACAAACCAATATTCCAAGAAAAATTATTGCGCATGAAAGATGCTCTAGTATTTTTCATCGAAGCCATACACAATACCTTCGCAGGTTGTCACATCATCATGCATGGTTACGATTATGCCAAAATCAATGGCAAAGGTTATAGTTTTATATTGAAAAATCTCAAAGGTCCATGGATACTGCCTTCAATGGGTCAAAAAGCAATTACTACAAAGGCTGAGCAAAATGAAATCATCAAATATTTGGTAGATGAGTTCAATGGTTTGCTTGCCCTACTTGATCAAACTTACCCGTTTTTTCACCACATTGACCTACGCGGCCAATTCCCAAATGATAATGAATGGGATAATGAGATCCATCTAAAAAACAGTGGTTATAGCACAATCGCAGATATTTTCCACGCCAAAATTGAGGAAATCTTGGCTTTCAATCCTTTGGATGCTTTTGCACATGAAATAATTGCATTGTGAAATGTGAAATGTGAAATGAGTGATTGTAAATAGTGAATTGTAAATGGTGAATAGTGGGATGTGAAATGTGGGATGTGAAATGTGGGATGTGAAATGTGAAATGTGAAATGCACGTTATTATTCAATAATGCAAGGGACAGATTTGATTTCAAAGTAATTGCAATGGAATTGCCACAATAACCCGAATATCCCTTCAAATATCCATCTCTAATTCAAAGCTGGCTCATGGCTCGAAGCTCGTGGCAAAAATCTGACAACTGAAAGCTGACAGCTGATCACTCTTTTTCCCAAATAGTATGTTTCGATGGCCCTTCAGGATCACTTTTCAATTTGTAAGTATGCGCTCCAAAAAAATCTCTTTGCGCTTGGATTACATTGGCACTTGAGTCTGCTGTCCTCAAATATTTGAAATATTCTATCGCTGAAGAAATACATGGAACAGCAATATTATTGGTGGCCATGGTGCTGAAAAGTTGCAGCGAATGTTCATAATGACCTTCAATTTTTTGAATCAAAGTAGGAATCTTTAAAACCTCTGTAGCACCTTGCTCCATACCAATTCTGATTTCTTTCAATAAAGCAGATCTGATGATGCAACCATTGGACCAAGTGATGGCTAAATTGACCAAATCAATATTCCAACCATAAGTTACAGAAGCTTGGGCAATCAAATCAAATCCTTGATGGTGATTGACAATTCGAGCAAATTGAAGTAAATTTTCGAGAGTGTCCAAGTTTCCCCCTTGATGTTTTTCATGTGCTCCGTGGTATATACCTGCGTACTCTTGTCTGCTTTTTTTGAAAGAAGACTGATACCTTGCAAATAGTGCAGCCGTGATGGT
>JAKQLF010000338.1 GCA_029567325.1 Bacteroidota bacterium
TTGCATAGCAAAACCATCCCAATCATCTTGGGATAGACCATCTTCAATTGAGACAATTGGATATTTTTCCACCCAAGTCTGGTATTTCTCGACCAATTCTTTGTTGCTTAGTTTTTTACCTTCCATTTTGAGATCATAAAGGCCATCGGCAAAAAATTCACTAGAAGCAGGGTCAAGAGCAATACAAACTTGTTTGCCTGGCTCATAACCAGCAGCTTTGATAGCTTCGACAATTAACTCCAAAGGTGCTTCATTGTAATCAAGTTTGGGAGCATAACCACCTTCGTCACCAACAGTTTGTTGAAAACCTTTACTTTTGAGGATTTTGCCTAGATTATGAAAGATTTCAGCATTCCAACGCACAGCTTCAACAATAGAAGGAGCGCCAACTGGAAAAATCATGAATTCTTGCATATCGACACTACCAAGAGCATGCTTGCCACCATTAAGCACGTTGGACATTGGCACTGGCATGATAAATTCATCAGTACTGTTACCAAAAAGTTCCGCAACATAAGCATAAAGAGGCATTTTTTTGGCGATGGCAGCAGCTTTGACACAAGCCATAGAAACGGCCAAAATAGCATTGGCGCCTAATTTACCTTTGTTTTTAGTACCATCTAAATCAAGCATCACCTGATCAATTTCAGCTTGTTTAGTGACATCCATGCCAACCACTTTGGGAGCAATGATATCGTTAACATTGGCTACAGCTTTGAGAGTGCCTTTGCCTAAATAGCGATTCTTGTCTTCATCACGCAACTCCACTGCTTCATAAATACCGGTTGAAGCACCGGATGGAACAGCAGAAAAAACTTCAGTGCCATCTTCTAAACGCAGAGTGACAGCAACGGTTGGATTGCCACGAGAATCCAAAATTTCTTGAGCATTAATCGAGGAAATAGTCATATTAGACCTTTCTATGAATAATTAATATTTTTCTGGTTTTGACACCAGGAAGTTGAGGCGCGAGTGGGATTTGAACCCACGAACGAAGGTTTTG
>JAKQLF010000345.1 GCA_029567325.1 Bacteroidota bacterium
TATATTTGTGAAAGCGAGTCGTTCTTTGCTATTTTGACGAGCAAAATTAGCCAATTCTTGCACCAATATTTTTGGCATTTGGTGTAAGTGATTGAATTATAATACGTAGAATGTGGTAAGGTATGAAGTTATACGCTCCACAAAGGACTCTAACCCAAGCAGTTAGGGTCTTTTTTTACGACTCTCTTAGCGCAGGTTTTTAAGGCGTTTCCGCTACTCAATGTAACGCAAGCGTACAGATACTGAGCAAACGCAATAACGCACCTGCGCAACACGCTAAAAATCAATACTTACAATGGCTGCAACATTTTTGCAACCGCCCCCCGACCCCTTAAAAAAACAGGTAATAAAATTCGCTCCGTAAAAATCACTCCCTAAGATTCATAATTAATCACTTTATTTGTTTTAGATTACATTAAATAGGGATGGCACTTCCACAAAGATTACAAAAAGCAATATATACTTCTCTTCTTGTCTTTCTATCTGTCACTGTCTCAGGGCAACGGAATATAGAAGTATTCCCAGTAAAAACGTTACCTGCAATTGATGGTAAATATGATGATATTGATTCACTCCTGATGAATTATAGTTTTATTCAACTTGAGCCAATAAATGGTGACACTTCAATATCAAACACCAGAATCATTGTCATGCAGGATGACCAAGCAATCTATTTCGGTATCGCTTGTTATCAGAATGTACCTGTCACTGGCAAAATTCAGGTTCGTGATAGATTTGCTCAAAGTGATGATGGTATATTTATTATTCTTGGAACTTTTAATGATAACAGGAATGCTTATTGCTTTGCGCTGAATCCATTAGGCACTCAAACAGATTCCAGAATAATGGATGATGGTCGTACAATTGATTACAATTGGGATACTGAATGGAATTCCAGCGCACAAATATATGATTGGGGTTGGTTTGCCGAAATGGTAATTCCATTTAATAGCATAAAATTCAACAAGAATCAAACCGATTGGCAAATAAACTTCAGGCGCATGGTGCGGGAAGAATCGGAAATCTCCTATTGGGCAAATAGTGTTACTGATGAATACAAAATATCGTCATCTGGAAAATTGCTTAATCTAAATCCCAAGGCAACAAAAAATACTATTTTACTTGTTCCGTATGGTATGGGGAAAGTCACAACTACAAATGCCAATTGGGACAAATATATATTTGAAAATCAGATTGGTGGTGATATTAACTGGCAAATAAATTCAAATTTAACATCAAACATAACTGTAAATCCAGATTTTGCAACAGTTGAGGCTGACGAAGATGTTATTGACCTTACAAAATATGAGGTACAATACCCTGAGAAAAGAGTTTTCTTTCAGGAAGGCAACGAGATGTATCAAACACGTTTAAAAACTTTCTATTCGAGACGAGTTGGAGATATATCAGCAGGTATAAAATTAACAGGTAAAGCAGGCAGAACCAACATCAATCTTATTAATGCCTTTGATAAAAATGCCATTGATTCGTCTGGTGCTAAGCCAATGTATACCGCTTTCAGAGTAAAGAGAGATATTCTGAAATCATCAAGTCTTGGTTTCACGGCAACCAATAAACTCATTGGTGACAGGATGATTTCAACGTTTAGTCCTGATTATGTTTTGAACCTCGGTTCGCTCTGGAAACTTACTGGTCAATATGTTGCTGCAATAGATGATTGGAATGTTTTA
>JAKQLF010000351.1 GCA_029567325.1 Bacteroidota bacterium
TTTGGTTACTTTTTTGACGGTACAAAAAAGTGACAACCCCAGGCACTGGCAGTGGACTCATGATTTGGCATGTTTTCTTTTTAGTTTCTAAGTCTATTAGACTTATTTTGGTATCTGCCGTGTTTCATAATATTGCTTTTGGAATAGCAAATGACTATCTCATATTATAAAAAAAATGTTTCCTAAACAGTGACAACCCGTCCAGAGCTTCCAATGCAGTGACATTGGTTGATAAAAAATAAATGAGATTACCTGTACTGCTTTTAAATGGTCAATCCATTCGGAATTGAATAACTCCATTTGGTACGGGTCTTTCATTGATTAAAAGTAATGGTTGTTTATCATCCATTTCTTGCCATTTGGATTTGCCAAAGTCTTCAAAATTTCTGTAAGATCCCATCCAATAGAAACTTTCAAAAACAAAGGGTATTCCCTCTGCTCCCAGTGGGCTGTCTGCGTCCGCAATATGAAAGTGTAAATGTGGGCCAGTAGTCTGTCCTGTAAAACCCAATGCCGCAATGACTTCTCCCTTTTTCACTTTTTGGCCAGGTTTCACTCTTATGCTGTTGGGTTGGAGATGTTCATAAAAAGCAAACTGTTGATTTCCAATTTTTAATGAAATATAATTTCCAGTAGCGTCCTCAACGGCGTAGTCAGGATGATCTGAAAGTGTTTTGCTTTCTGAAAAGTCGCTCCTGACTGAAGAGACCACACCATCTGCTACCGCTAACACTGCTGCACCATATCCCAAATAATCCCTGATCATATTTTCATCTCCAATCGCATACTTACCCGTTGTATCTATTTGCATAAAATCAATAGCGTATCTCCCGGGAATTCTTGTTTTACCATCCATTGCATAAATAACGCGACGATGGCCTCGTACCCAAGATGGTTCATAAATGGATGCAAAAATTCCCGAACATAGAGGCGGACCAACTACGATTGGGTTAAAAAAGTTACATGAAGATGAATCACTTTGAAGGGTTAGATTTTCAGCCTTTTTAATCTTGGTTTTTTCAAAATTAATTTGATGATAAATGGATTTAATTTGTTTATCTGGCGAAACGAATTCGATATAAATAACGGCGGTGTCTCTTGGATTAATTTGTAAATTATTGGTTTCTTCATTATTTGAATAATTACTAAAACTATTATTTAGGGATCCATTTTCAAGTGTTAAATAGGTTAATTTTTCTTCAGTATTTATAACAGATAATTGCTTTATTGTTAAAGTATCTATTCCACTATTAATTAAATAAATTTCGTAATAAGCTGTTGATTTTCCATCTATTGCAATAAATTGAAGATTATTCGGGACAATTACATTTAATTTTTCATCAATATCATTATTACAACCAAAATTTAGTGCAATAATGGTCAAAAGAACAAAAAATAAACTTTTGTTAGTGGAATTCATTTATACTAATTTAATTAAAACTGACATTTTGAATGATGAAGATCGCACATATGCTGATTGGAAATAGAATGGACTTCTTACTAATTATTTGTAAGATTACTGCAAGTGTACTAAAATCAATTTCTCAGCTTTATAATAGGCCTTTTGTCATTTTTCCTAGATTAATACACTCGGCATTTGTAAAAGTTATATCCCTTACAACATCCATTGTACCCCAAAGATAATCATTGCCTTTTAACCATCTTGTAATCCTCATCCTTGCTTTCAATCTTTTTATTTCAACTTCTGTTGCCATCCTTTTCTCACCAAGTTGCCCATAAAGTTTTATCGCTGGATAACTTTTGAATTCCCCTATAAAAAGGGCTTTCAACCAAAACAATGTCCCACTATTGACAATTAAAACACAGATATTTTTATTTGCAATGCTATTTTGCGGCAGTTTGGTTGGAAATTTTTCAAAATAAAACCCTGATTGATCTCGGTTGAGAAAAAGTGATCCTATCGGTGTAACCGTTGGCATCTGATTTTCATCTACCGAAGCTATAGAAGCATGGAAATTTGTACTAAAGCTATTTCTCAAATGTTGCCTTATCTCTGGCCAATGTTCTTTTATTTCCATTTTAAACCTCGCTTTTTAATTAGTTTATTGTGCATTCATAGCCCAAATAATGGCCTTTTCTTTGGTTGCCCTAAAGATGGTACTGTGCTCTTCCTTTGGCTCATCTGAATATTGCCATTTCAGGTTTTCAACCTTGGCAGTTTCTAAAACTTTTGCAAGTAATCTCGTAGAGACATAGATATCTTCTGCGTTTGATCCGGCAAACCAATATCTTTTCTGATCGCCAGAAAATGCTGATAAATGTTTTGAAGCTTCCTTCAGAAGCTGTTTATCATTCCACCAAAGTGATGGATCAAAAGCAATATAAAAGTCAAACATTTGCGGGTAGAGCAAAAAAGTCTCAGTCACAAATAAACCTGCCAAAGACTCACCAATGATGCCCTTTTCTTTGGTTGTTCGATATTTACTGTTTATTTCAGGGATCAGTTCATTTTGAATAAAACTTCGGAATGCTTCGGAACCTCCTACAATTGGGGCAATTTCTTTGTCTTCTTTCACATCTGTTTTCCCTGTCAAATCTCTTCTTCGCTGCGTATTTTCGATACCAACCAAAATGATGGGTTTGATTTTTTTACTTTGAATGAGTGCTGCAATCGTATTTGCAATGTGCGAAAAATCCTCTTGAATCCCGCCATCTGGCATGTATAATACAGGAAAAGCATCCTTGCTATCATCGTAATTGGGTGGAGTCCAGATATTGATCACCCTAGTTTCGCCAACTTCCTTCGATTCCAAATTTAGGGTAGTGTGTGTTGGAATTGGATCTTGAGTTATGGCCTTATCTGTGCAACTCATGAAAAGTCCTAGAACTAAGAAAAAAAGATAAATGGCACTGTTTGTATTAGTTTTCATAATTAAATTGAAATTCGAAATCAAAAAGATAATTAGTGGGTTTTCACCCTCGAGGTTTCCTAAACCACTACTTAAATTTTAGTTTTAAAAAGGTTTGTAAATCCTTATTAGATCCATACAAAACTAAAATATCATGTTGTTGTATCCTATAATCCCCTGAGATAACTCCAAGGATTTTAGTAACCGTTTTGGTTTTACCCAAAATACTTTTTTCCTCTTCTTTTTTAATCACTGTGAGTGCCAATAGCCTATGGTTTCTTCTGAAACTGACTTCCCGAATGGTTTTTCCGATGTATTCATCCGGCGCAATGGCTTCAATGATGCTGAAATCTGTATTTAATTCAAATGAATCAACGACATTACTCAAGCACAATTTTTTGGCCCATCGTTCCGCGGTTTCTTCTTCTGGATGCACAATTTCATCAACACCAATGGCCTGAAGCACTTTTTCATGCAGCGGATTGATGGCCCTACTCATCAACCTTTTGACTTCAAGATTTTTTAACAAAGCAGTTGTCATGATGTTAGCACCTTGATCTTCACCAATGGCAACTAAGACTATATCTGTCTCTTTGAGAGGGAGCCCAGAAACAGTAAATTCATCAGTGGCGTCCATACAAATGGTGTGTGAAATCTTTTCTTTATAGGCCTCAACTTTGGACATATTGGTATCAATACCGATCACCTCATTGCCTTGCGCAGTCAATTTCTGTGCAAGTGAAGCGCCAAAATTTCCAAGTCCGATGATGATGTATTTCATTTTTACAATTTTTTAATTGATGCTTATTTCCTCTTTAGGGTAACTATAGTTTTTGTGTTTTATTTTCTTGAACATGGCAATGACCAAAGAAAGCATACTAATGCGGCCAACAAACATGACTATAATGATGACCAATTTACTGGCGCTGCTCAAACTTCCGGTTATTCCCAAACTCAGACCCACAGTACTGTAGGCAGAAAAACATTCAAAAGCAATATCAACCAACTTTTTATCAGGATCAAATATGGAAATAAACATGATTGCCAAGCCAATAATGACCAAGGATAACGAGATGATGGCAAAAGCCCTTCTTACAGATATATCTGCAATTTCCCTCCTGAAAATTTCTATTCTGGATTTGCCTTTTGCCAAACTCAGAATATTGAGTGTAGCAATGGCAAAAGTACTAGTTTTGATACCACCACCTGTAGATTGCGGTGAAGCTCCAATCCACATCAATAAAAAGACCAACATCAGGGTTGGAAACTTCATTGCCGCCGTATCAATGGTATTGAACCCTGCAGTTCTTGGTGTCGTTGCACCAAAAAGCGCGGTGACCATTTTACCAAAACCGATGTGTTCTGATAATGTATTGTTGTATTCCAAAAAATAAAATGCAAAGAAAGCAACAGTCGAAATTGACAAGGTCGTAATGAGGGTAATTCTACTGTTGATATTCAAAACCCAGGGCCGATAAACATTTGCTCTGAATGAAGAAAAGACCAGATTAGAGATTTTATATTTCAAATAAGTCAATAGATTAACCACTATCGGGAAACCCAATCCACCCAAGACAAAGGTTATGATAAGCACCAATTGCAAATAATAGTTGAATCTAAATCCTGAATCATATAACCCATTGCTCAAAGTAGAAAAGCCTGCATTGCAAAAGGCAGAAATGGCGTGAAAGGCGGCAAAAAATAACTGTTCGGAATGGCTGTCAAAGTTTTTTGATTCCAAACTTGAGTAGATCAAAACACCAGAAAAAAATTCTATGCCAAAGGTGATGAGAATGATGTATTTCAAGGTTGAAAAAACTTCCCCCAATTTATTTGAATTGGTCATATCACTAAGCACCAACTGATTTTCGTAAGTCGTTCCACCTTTGAAAAAATAACTGAAATAACTCGCGAATGTCAAAATGCCCAAACCACCAACTTGAATCAATATCATGATGATGGACTTTCCAAAAATAGTGAATTGGGTTCCAGTATCAACTACTGCAAGACCTGTCACGCATACAGCACTTGTCGATGTAAATAAAGCATCTAAATAAGAAATGCCATTATTGGTTGCATTAGGTAAGGAGAGAAGCAGAGATCCTACAAATATTATGAATAAAAAACTGAGAATAAAAATTTGTGCTGGGTTGAGCAATGCACGTTTTAGCTCAATTCTCATTTCTGAAAACTCCCGAATAAAAGTCAATAATACCGCCAGTTCAACCCAAATGGGGTTGTCAAGCATTAAGTCGGTCTTAAACGGCACACCAACAAACAAATACAAATAATATATCCAAAGTGTGAAGACAACAGAAATCAAGTCAAATAGGAAAACCTTCTTCCTGATCAGATTAAATTTTTGAATGTATCTGGCGAAAGTAGAAATCAACCCAATGGCCAAAACAAAAAAGTAAAATCCGTCTAATAAGTTTTGTGAAAATTCTGTCTGAGAAAAGCCGAAACCAGTTATGATGGCCAACAAACCCAATAAACTGGTCCAAAAGGCAATTTTATAAAACCGTTTTAAGTCAAATTTCATGCTTCCTGTATGATGCTGTTTCCTTAAAGGTATAGATCATTTTTTCGCTAAAAAACAAGGAAAAACGATCGATCGTCTAAATTTTAAAGTGCATTTGAAGACCTATCGGTGGCTTTTCGAGGGACAAAATATGATTTATTTTGGGGAATAGGGTGAAAAAGTATGGATTGGATGACTTGAATAATTAATATTGAATCTCCGCATCAATTGGATTTGGGAGGATTCATTGTTATCCTGAAGCTGAATCAACGGGTGAGTGAGGCCAGTGGTAGAAGTTATCTGAGAATTCGTGTATCTTAATTTGGGGGTCTATTTCCGAAGCTTTAGGATTGGGTTAGAGCGCTGCTGGGTGTTGTTATCTCTCGAAGCTGAACCATTGGGTTTTGTGGGGGTCGTATATCATTCGATGTGGGAGGATGACTGTTTTTGTGCGGCGCTCCAAACAAACTGAACAATCATTTCATTAACCACTGGCTTTAGCCCGTGGTTATGAACTAAACCCCAATCCTGAATACAAAAAGTATTAAAAAATAAACTAACCAGGAATCGATAAAACTAATTATACAAGGCTTTCAATAAATTGATTTGCATTTTTCAAATGAGCCACCCTTTTGCTTTCATCCATCTTATCAAACATATTTAACAGCATGCCCAACCTTGGATTCTGCAAAAAGAAAACCCTGTGTTTATCCATAAATCTCCAGAATAAGCCGTCCCAAATCTCCTGCCAATTACCTTTTTTATAATCACTCATTTTCATCAGATAATTACTGCCACTGATGTAAGGTTTGGTGGCCATCAATCCGCCGTCCGCAAATTGGCTCATGCCATAAACATTGGGGACCATGACCCAATCATAAGCATCAATAAATAATTCCATAAACCAACGGTAAACATCATCAGGATCAAATTCGCACAACAACATAAAATTTCCCAAAACCATCAATCGCTCTATGTGGTGACAATATCCTGTATCTAAAACTTTTTGAATGGTCATGTCCAAGGGATCAATTCCGGTGGTGGCAGTCCAAAAGGATGCAGGTATCTTTCTGGTAAAACCCCAGTGGTTTTTGGTCCGCTCTTCCACCCCTTTCAGTTCGTAAACTCCTCGGATGAATTCTCGCCAGCCTATGATTTGACGGATAAATCCTTCCAAGGAATTTAGCGGCACATGGTGGTTGCTGGCATATTCCAAGGCTTCATCGATGATCAATTGCGGGGTCAATAATCCAACATTGAGCATGGGTGTCAAAACGCTGTGATTCAAAATATTTTCCTTTGCTAAAATCGCGTCTTCGTAAGCTCCAAATTCAGCAAACCTAGTCTTAAAGAAATCCTGCAACCATTGTTTGCTTTCTGCAAAAGTGACCGGATAAAGAAATTCTGAATTGAGGCTGCCATAGTGATGCGCGAAATGCTTTTGTGTGTAGCTAATAGCCTCCTCGTGAAATGTATTGGCCTTTAAAAATTGCGTTTGGGGAGGCGTTTTATCCTTGGGATATTTGAGTCGATTTTCATCATCAAAAGTCAATTTACCACCAAGTGGTTTTTGATCGGCATCCATCAAAATATTCCTACTCTGTCGTTGATGTTTATAAAAGTCGGTTTGAAACATCCGCTTTTTATCTGCAAAGTAATTGGCTATTTCTTCAGAGGTGTTTAAAAACATGGGGGTAGACCGCTTAATTGCATTTATTTGATGCGTTTTGCATGTGTTTTTAATCCTCTGTTCCAACCAAAAATCCGTGGTATCTATGTATTCAAAAGTGTCAATTCCCTCTGCTTTTAAATGTGGGATCAACTTTCTAATATCTGACAATTCGTTTTGAGCATCAATGTATATGACTTGGATATCTTTTGACAATAGATAGCCTTCATACATCTTCATAGTGGCTCTGTGAAAGGCAATTTTACGCTTGTGAAAATGGTATTGGCTGAAATAAAGCCATTCTTCCACCAAATAAATGACCTCACACCTGGAAATAAGCATGTTTTCTTCAAATAATTGATGTGGAAATAAAATGCCCACCTTTTTCATAATTCTTTATTTTCTAACTTTTAGACCACCAATATTCACAATCATACAATTTATAATTTTGAAGCTTTCTGCCACTTCAAAAAAGACAATAGGTTAATGTAAAAAGCTATAGGATTGTTTAACCGACTCAATCAACTATTTCTCGGCCTCGAAGGATTATTGACGTGTTTTTGTAAAATTCGATCTCCCTCAACCTTAACTGCTTTTGTTTTTTGGAAAGCCCAAACAATGTCACTAGCTGCCTTTCGGCTTTCATCAATATCTACAATCGGAGCAGGATAATCTTTACCGATGATGACCTTGTACATTTCTTGTTCAATGCTGGTCATTTTCCATGGTTCGTACAGAAGGGGTGTGGGAACATTTTTTAATTCAGGAATCCATGTTTTAATGAAAATACCCTCTACATCGTGTTCCTGGGCGTTTTTGATTGGATTATATATACGTATGGTATTCACGCCTGTAACACCAGACTGCATTTGCAATTGTGGATAGTGAATGCCTGGTTCATAGTCCAGAAATAGTTTGGCTAAAAAATACTTGATCTCCCGCCAATCCTGCCACAAATTGAAAACAACAAAAGAAACTACCAAGGCACGCATTCTGAAATTGATATAACCAGTTGTATGTAAACAACGTATACAAGCATCTACAATTGGCACTCCCGTGGTTCCAGTTTGCCACGCAGTTATGTACGCCTCATTTTTGGTTTTTACCATGGAGTCATAAGCTCTATTTACATTTTCGAACTCCATACGGCACTCATCTTCAAATTTTTGCATGAAATGACAATGCCAATAAAGGCGAGAAACGAAATTTGAGAGTGCCCTTTTATTACTTGCGGTTTTGTAATGTTGCATGGTGTATTGGTAGACCATACGCATACTGATGTTGCCATAAGCCAAATAGGGCGATAGTCGACTACAGCCTTTGCGACTTAGTTGAGGTTTGGAAATGTGTTTGGAATAATTTACGTTTCGTTCTATCAAAAAACTTTGCAGGTATTTCCATGCATTGGTTTCTCCTCCTGGTTGGAAAGCAGGCTCATTTGAAGTAATTTGAATACTTAGCTCTGGTCCTTTCAAATCTTGAAAAAATGCATCATCCAAATTCATTAAATTCCATTGAGTTTCATTGACTATTTTGGGGTATTCTTCCATTTTTTGTGTCCACCTCTGCTCCCAATTTTTTCTAGATTTGAGCCTCCTGATTACCCCATTGTGTTGATATTCAATCCATTCTATCTGCTTTTCCAAGCAAAACTTTTGAATGTCCAAGTCTCTATCATAGGTTATTTTATTCCCAATTTCCTGATGCGAATAAATGTTTTTGATGTTGTATTTTTCAGAAAGGCTCTGAAAAACCGTAGTTATGTGATTGTGAAATATATAGATTTTAGCATTCAGACCATCTAGTTTGGATTGCATATCCTGCAAAGATTGGTATACAAACCTCCAGTGTCGCACATCACTATCTGGATAATCCATGACAGTGGGTTCGAAGCAATAAATCAACAAAATAGGCAAATTTTGCTGCTGGGCAACATAAAGCGGCTCATGGTCAGTAAAGCGTAAATCTCTTTTAAACCACACGATGACAATGTCTTGTAATGTTGGAATTTCACTAGCCGTTTGATCTGTCAAGGTTGCTTTTATTTAGTCCTACATAATTGGAAGGAGATATAAACATTCATACGACAATCAAACATTCCAAAAGGTTAAACAGTTTTTGAGCGTCAATTCCCAGATGTTTTCAAAATAAAATGGATTGATCGAAAAACTTCAAGTTTCTACAAATCAACCCACCCTATTTATTATTCTAATTCTGAATTATTTCAATGCACTGGACTAGTCAACTTTTATAATTTTATTTCTTTAGAATCACTATAAAAAATACCAAATCGCCCAAATACATCACCATCAAAATTGGTCTTTGGATTATATGCCAATTCTAGATTTTCCGACATTTCTAACACGTATTGATACATAACTTTATCCATAGATATCAATTCCAACACCATCGTATCGCCTTCATAAACCACAGCTGATGATGGAAATTCAACCGTGTATCCATCAAACCATTCGTCGCCTGTGAAGTCAAAAATAGAAGCTTGAAATTTTCCATTGATGTACGATTTGACTTGGTAATAATTTTTTACCTCAGGAAAATCTTCAATCAACAAACTGGTGAAATAGGATGGCAAAGTATCCGTTCCTGGATTAGCAAATAATTGTTTGGATATTTCGACAGCTTTTCCTGGATACGGAGTTAGCGCTTCGGCTTTATAGGTTTTGCCTTCTACGTTTTCAATCGTCAAAGTAAAATTATTACCCGGTTGTACTTTTATATTTCCAACTTCATAAATGCCTGTCGAAATCTCTGATAAATTGTACCTCAATCCATTGCCATCCACAAGAGAAACTATAGCATTGGAAATTTTATCAAAGTCTGTCTTTTGATAAAATCCGCCAGTTTTGGTCAAAACCACTTTACAGATACCTGTTGAAGCATTGAGTGTAGCATCAATGACAGGTTTTTGCGAGGCGGTATCTAATTCCAGAGTGATGACTTCCGTACAAGAGGTCACGAATAATAATAGTATTGCATATAATGGATAAATAAATTTCATTGTGTTTATTTTATTGAATGATTGAAAAGATTAATACCTGAAATTCCAAGTAATCGAAGGGATGATGCCAAATAAGGATGTCTTCACAGCTTGTGTTTCCCCCGGGCTATTTTCTACTTCTTCGAAAGTGATGCTGTAGGCATTTTTGCGATGATAAACATTGTAAATAGAAAAGCTCAAATCCGAATATCTGTCTTTTGTGTCTTTGCGCACCCAAGTAAGCCCAAGGTCGGCTCTGTGATAGGCCGGCATTCTATATCCATTTCTACTGGAATAAAGATTGAGATTGACTCCGTCGATGTTGTATTTACCCGTCGGAAAACTTACTGCATCTCCGGTACTGTACACCCAAGTTCCAGATAGGGTGATTTTTTTGCTCAGTTGGTAGGTACCAACAATGGAGAAATCATGCGTCCTATCTTGGCGAGCTGAATACCAATTTCCGTTGTTTATGCCAGGAATTTTTCTTTCTGTTTTTGAAAGTGTATATCCGATCCATCCTGTAAAAGAGCCCAAATTTTTCCTTATCAATAATTCAGCACCATAAGCTCTGCCTGTACCATTTAATAAATCAGCTTCCACATCTGGATTGAGTACCGTGTTGGCGCCTTCTTTATAGTCTAGCTGATTTTTCAACCATTTGTAATAAGTCTCAACACTAAATTCAAACATATTATCATTGAAATTTCTGAAATAACCAATGGATACTTGATCGGCAGTGATAGGTTTTATATTAGGAGATGAGGTAATCCACGAATCAGTTGGTGAGCCAGAAGTATAATTGGTGAGTTGGTGCAAGTATTGATAATTTCTATTGTAGGCACTTTTGATAGATGATTTTTCTGAAAGCACATATGTAGCACTGGCCCTTGGTTCCAGACCTGAATAGGTGTTGAAAAATTTGTTTTTCTCATGTTTTATTGTGCTTATTACGTTTCCGTTGTCGTCGTAAGTCTTCACTTCCTGAGGTCCTACATTGTTAAACATGCTCATACGTAAGCCATAATAAACAGAAAGTCTTTTGTTTATTTTTTGGTCATTTGCAAGGTAAAGGCCACTCTCTAAGGAGTTTTGTTTTTGCAATTTTACATTGACTGGCACTTCCAATTCTCCTGTAATTTTGAGATTTCCAGGTTTGATGTAGTGATTGATCACATTCCATCCAAAAGTGATGGTGTTGTTGGGATTGACATAATAATTATAATCTTGTTTCAAATTATAATCATATATCCCAGAATTGACATCGAAATTCTGCTTACTGAAATTGGCATTGATTCCGTAATCATATTGGCTGGAAATGAGGGTGGTGTTGAGAAACATTTTTTGATTGAAATTGTGATTCCATCTCAATGAATTGGTATTATTTCCCCAATCAAAGCCAAATTCTTTGGTACCAACGACATCTCTTCCCAGATAACCTGAATAATAAATTCTATCTTTATCAGAGAAGGTATAATTGGCTTTGATGTTGAAATCATAAAAATATAATTGACTGTCATCAATTCTATTGGACACCGTTTTAAACAATAAGTCAGCATAAGTACGCCTTCCAGAAACGATGATGGAACTTTTATCTTTGACAATAGGCCCTTCAACTGTCAATCTAGAAGAAATGAGTCCAAGGCCACCAGAAGCGGTCCACTTTTTGGCATTGCCATTTTTCATGCGGATATCAAGTACTGAAGATGCTCTCCCACCATACTGCGCTGGCATGCCACCTTTATACAATTTTACGTCCTTGAGTGCGTCTGAATTAAACACAGAAAAGAAGCCGAGTAAATGAGATGCGCTATAAACTGGCGCTTCATCTAACAATACAAGATTCTGATCCGCATTTCCGCCTCTCACATAAAAACCAGATCCACCTTCACCGCCACCCTTTACACCTGGCAATAATTGAATGGTTTTCAAAATGTCTTGCTCTCCAAAAATCACAGGTATTTTTTTTGCTTCGACCATATTGAGTTCGACAACGCTCATTTGGTTGGTGGATACATTTTTATCTTTTGCTTCGGCTGTGACAACGATTTCCTCCATGACTTGAGCATTGGGTGAAAGTAGTATGGTCAATTCGTGATCGCTTTCCAAATTAAGTGGCCTTTCTATCGTTTGGTAACCCAAATAAGAATAAACCAAATGATACTTTCCTTCTGGTAGCGTAAGTGAATAAAAACCATAAAGATTGGTCGTTGTACCTGTTTGATTTTCTATTACTTGGACAGTCGCATACAAAAGTTCTTCTCCAGAACTGGCATCTCTAATGTATCCGCTTAGTGTGAAATCTTTCTGAGCATATCCTGCACTTGTAAAGAGGACTGTCCAAAAAAGGGTCAATAAAATTCTATTCATAATTTTTGTTTTTCGTTTTTGAATGATGTGATTGAATCCATCTGCAATTCAAATCATGATTCAAAATTCTATCAATTGCCAATGGTGTTTGCATTTGTGTGACCAATGTGGATGAGGTGGTGATAAAGGTGCCTAAAGGATGGATGAACTGAGTTGGTAATTAATGTGAGATGTGAAATGTAAAATGTAAAATGTGTGATAGTGAATAGTGAATAGTAAATGGTGAATGGTGAATGGTGTGAGATGTGAAATGTGAAATGTGAAATGTGAAATGTGAAATGTAGGATGGAACCACAGGCAGGGGAAGGCGCTCATGCCTTCCCGCAATGCACCAATATAAAATAGGACTTGTCGTAAAGAAGGCATTTATGCCTTTCTTCTCAACACGAATGTCAGATGTGAAATGCAATATGGAACCACAGGCATGGGAAGGCCCACATGCCTTCCCACAATGCACCAATATGGAATAGGACCCCTCGTAAAGAAGGCATTTATGCCTTTCTTCTCAACACGAATGTCATACGTTCTTTAACTGAGAACCCTCATATTACTTGGCAAATCTCCCAAACCGCAATGCTGCAGAAAAGATAGGACTATTGGTTTCATTGTTTTTGTAGAACGTGTTTGATCTATTGGTAAATCGATAGCCTATGCCCAAGCTTAGTTTTATGGCTCTTGTGAGATTGAGCTCTGCTTCTACTTGCGGCGTCCACACAAATGCATCATCACTGATGATGGTTGCTGGAGTGCTATTATCTTCGACGTGGACGCCTCCAAATTTAGAACTTACAACTACGTGGATGGCCCTGTATGGTTTGAATATATAACTCAATTTTCCGCCACCTTCAAAAAAAGTTAAGGATTCCAAATTGGGATTTACACCACCATCCCACGCGATTCTTTCGGGAGTTGTGAGACTGCCCATGGCGTAAAATTCAATAGAAACTCTCTTGTTAAAGATTAAACCAGCACCCGCTCCAAGTGAAGACAATGCTGACTGATTGACCTCTGACGTCTCATAGTGTAGTGCGAATTGCCCCCTCACTTTCAATTTAAAATCTTTCAACAATGTCTGTGTTGAATCTGATTGCCCATTGAGCATTGTGCCTATTAACAAGCCTAAAAAGATGAGTGTTTTTTTCATTTTATCTGATTCTTCCAAAATTAATACCTATTTGAAAAATGGCCCCGTTTAAGTCTTTTGCCATATTCACACCAAAAGCTTCCTTGTTTTGACTAAACCTGTAACCGATCCCACCATATACAGAAATCCATGACATCAAATTAGCCTCAACTTTTACCATTGGGTTTATGGTAAAACCACAAGAGAAGGATGATTTGTATTGATTACTTCCTACCAATTCCAATTCCTGTAAAAGTAAACCCCCAGTAAAAACTGAATAAGCCATATGAATCGCTTTCTCAGGTCTATGCCGATACGTACTGTTTAAGCCAAACATCATCGCTGACCTGGAATTATCAGGATCAATGACAACATTTGATCCAAAATCGTCTCCAAACTCTGCTACTGACCTTACAGAAAGTCCAATGGAAAGTTTCTTTTTGATGTTGAGGCCACCTTCTATACCGCCTCCGTTGAAATGATGAGTTTTATTAGTGGCAAAAACAGGATGATAGGCATGCATAATTGTCGCATAACCTCTCACGCCACTACCATTTCTATTAGCTCTTTTGCTGAAAATAGTTTGATATTCTGGTTCTTGAGATTGAGCATTCATGTCACTCAAAAACAATAAGGCTAAAAATATGATGAGTACATTCCTTTTCATCATTTTGATTTTAATTTCATGGTCATTGATTGAATATTTCCAACACTTTCAATTAATACACATTTTCCGCGGTCATAATGGTAAACCGTACTTCCGCCAGTAGGTAAAACTATTTCATAAGTGCTTGTTTTTAAGACCTTTATCTTACATTTTTCGCCATACCTTTCTGAAAAAACAGATAAAATACCAACAGGCTCTTTATAAAATAATTCAGCCATTGTCATAGAAATGCCTTCCTGCATAACCAAAGGATTCTCGTTCCTGCGGCTGACTAAATACCGACTATTGTCATATTTTACAATCACTTGTTCTTTAATTCTCCGATTGCGCTCAACCACACTTTCTGAATCTGTAAGTGTCCCTTTTTTAAAATACGTGGTCGAATAAATTTCAATTTCATTGGTACCAATGCCTCCTACTTTCATTTTTGATGAAAGGTCAATGACCGCTCCTCCATTGACATATGTACTTTTTGAAACTTCCATTTTGCCTGCCTTAACATCATCAATATAAATATCATAATTATACACTTGGGCATGCACATTACTGGGTATGACCAATAGCCATACCAAACAGACCCACGCCAAGGGCTGGATATTTTTCAATCTCCCTGATTCCAAATATTCGATCATAAGTGTCGACAAAAATAGTTTGCTTGATCAAATCTGGAGCAAGATGCTTCAATCAACCGCTCATTTCAAAAAATTATGGTTGAATCTGATCAATTTAATGACAAACTGGGCAAAAAGAAGGGTGTAATTGATAAATGTAATTTATTTGAGGAATGCGAAAGGGTCCTGTATTTTTGCATCATGGAAGTAAAATCAATTGTATCTAAAGAATCATGGGCCAACTTCATCGCTATATTTTTAGTGTTGATATTTATGATCATCCAGTATTTATCAAGTGAAAATATATTTGAACATACCTGGTTACAGGCATTTTTTTACATCATACCAACCATTGTGCTAGTCGTATTTCACAACTTAGTGATGATACCTTATTTATTTGACCGGCAAAAATATGGCTTGTACGCATTCAGTATTTTGATACTCATACTTTTGACTCAAGCCATCACTGGATATTTTACTTATGCCCATTATTTCAATTATCAAATTGGCATATTGATTTTAGATTTTGGGAGATATTTTATTACCACTTCAGCGGTATTTGGTTTCATCGGTTTGCAAAGATTAGCAGCTCAAACAAATCGTAATTATGAACAACAATTACTCATCAGACAGTCAGAACTCAAATCTTTGAAAAGTCAGATCAATCCTCATTTCCTATTTAATAATCTCAATAACATTTATTACTTGTGTTTAGAAAGATCTGAAAAGGCAGCTGATGTTGTTGAGAAGCTTTCTTCGCTGCTGAGATATTCTCTTGAGCAAACAGATAAAGAATTTGTACCCTTGGAGAAAGAATTCCAATTCATTGACAATTACATCAACTTGGAAAAAAGTCGGCTTCCTGATAATGGTAAAATTACTTTGGAAAGACATGGAGAATTTGCAAACCTCAAAATCGCTCCCCTTATTTTAATTACATTTGTAGAGAATTGTTTCAAACACGGCGCTAATCGCAACTCCAAAGATCCTTATGTTGATATACTGCTCGAAGTCAATAACGGTGTCTTGAGTTTTTCTTGTGAAAATAATGTATCTGGTTCGAATTTGGAACGTGAAAAACTCGGTACTGGTCTCAACAATGTGAAAAAAAGATTACAATTGATTTATCCAAAAAGACACCAATTGCAGATTAACACCTCTGAAAATCGATATTCAGTAAAATTATCCATTCAATTATGAAAATAAAAACAATCATTGTCGATGACGAACCTATGGCACGTGGCATCATCAAAATGCATTTATCAAAATTACATGCATTTGAAGTGGTCAAAGAATGCAGTAATGCCATAGAAGCCATCAACATATTACAAAAACAACCTGTGGATTTACTCTTTCTAGACATTCAAATGCCAGAATTAACTGGTCTTGATTTTTTAAAAACCATCAAAAATCCTCCACTTGTTGTTTTGGCTACTGCCTATTCTGAATATGCAGTCGACAGTTATGAATTTGAAAATGTGGTTGATTATCTTTTAAAACCTATCACATTTGAACGTTTTTTAAAGACTGCCAATCGCATCTTTGAAAAGTTAAAACTCGACCCCCCTGCTGAACAAACTGCCATCGTCAAAGAAGAAACAGAACCTTTGATCGATTACATTTTTCTCAAAGCCGATAAAAAAATTCACAAGGTCAATCACAGTGACATCATTTATTTTCAGGGTTATGGAAATTATGTGAAAGTATTTACCAAGACCCAAGGAATGGTCATGGTATTACAAAAAATACAAGAATTTGAAGATGCACTACCTGAATCAAAATTCATCAGAATTCACAAATCCTACATCATCAGTTTGGCATCTATTTCGACAATTGAAGGAAATAGGCTTTGGTTGGATAAGTCAGAAATTCCAATTGGTAGCACCTACAAATACAAAATTGATCATCTTTCCAAAAAATAAAATTGTCGATCATAAAATCGGACACAATAATTGAGCAATAACTCCAAATTGGAAATAATCAAAGTCTGACTGTGAGCATCCAGGTTAGTGCTGTATTCCCTTTCTATTTTTTCTGCAAGTTCTGTAACCGTCTGCCGCTCATCATCTGATAGATGCAAGGCTTCATTGGAGGCATAGTCAAAGAATGTAAAACGACTAATCTTATTACCAAGTTCAGCCTTTCTGATCAAATTTGGGTGAAAAACCAATGACCAACCATTATCCTCTTCCACAGTTTCTGCCTTCTTAAAAGATAAGATTTGTTCAGGTGCTGTAAATACCATTGTGCCTTCCTGAAAATCATAAGAATTTCTCCCATAATTTATGATGGTGTAAGGGCAATTATCTTTCAAACTGATCTGATACAAACCCAAGACATATTTGATGTCATCCATTGCCAAGTCCCTCAAAACTTTTCCAATTCGCAATAGAGAAATCATTGGATGTTTAGGTTTATCAAGGCCCAAAAAGTGATGCACTTCAGAAATAGTTTCTAACCGAATGATTTCTTTCATTTCCTTTTATTTGATCATTACTTTTGAATGGCAATTATTTAATTTGAGTTGCTAAGATTTTATCAAATAATCGATCACCAAGATAAACACGCATCCAAACCATTGGCTTTGCCCACTTACCAACCCTATATCTTGTTTTTGGCCGCTGTGCATTCACAATTTTAACAATGGTTTCTGTAATTACTGAAGTTGGCGAAGAGTTTTTTTCATTTCCATAAAATGCAGTTGTAGATCTTGCAACCGTAATTGCCATATTTTCGTATACACTACCTTTGGATCGCTCAAGCATCGGAATATTCATCACATCTCCAAATTCCGTTCTAATGGCTCCTGGTTCAAGTATGAGGTTTTAGTTCCAATCTCAGGCAATCGCTCCAACCTTCCATGGCGTGTTTAGTCGCATGATACCATGCACCCAACAATGTATACATTTTGCCTCCCATCGAAGAAGTATTGATGATTTTACCTGACTTAGCTGATCTCATATGAGGTATGACCTTTTGAGTGAGATTGGCCATGCCAAATAAATTGACATCAAATTGTCTTTTCGCTTCTTCCATGGAAATGTCTTCCACGGAGCCATAAAGGCCATAACCGGCATTGTTCCACAATATGTCAATTTTGCCTTCTTTGGCTATGATTTGGTTGACAACATTTTGAACATCTTCGTCATTGGACACATCCATTTGAATGGGAAAACCACCCAATTGCTCCAAGTCTTGCATTTTTTCAATCCTTCTTGCTGCCGCGTATACTTTGTGTCCTTCTTTGATCAATCTAATGGCCGCATCTTTACCCATTCCTGAGGATGCGCCCGTAATCAAAATAACTTTGCTCATTTTTATGAATTTATTTGTTTGCAATTTATAATGGTACAAAAGTATGTGCCTTCCTTTCTTCCATTGTATGCAAATTGCTGATGATTAAATGCTTTTTGCTGAATTTTGCATCCATCATTTTTTTGAAACATAAAGCATTTAATTGAAGTCATATTTTCTTAAAATGCTTCAAGGCCTTTTGTGTGATGTAGAAGCCATAAATTAAAAGCATCATTCAGAAACTTCCTGAATGATGCAGAAGAAAAACAATTAAAAACAAACTATATTTTGAAGGCTTATTAAAAATCTAATTTCACCCCTATGTTTGCATTTAAAGGCATATTTGGCCTGTAGCCATTTGGTAGGTTTGAAGAGATGCTATTGCTATTTGTTATATTATTGAGTGTTGTAAAAGCTGTCAAGTACTTACTAAACTGGTAGTTGGCTGTGAAATCCAAAAGTAAAAATCCCGCTATTGCATTTACATCATTGTAATTTACACCACTAGCAGGAATTATAGTTTCCTCTTGACCTGGTTTGGTTCTGGTCTCACCTACGTATCGACTTACAATTGTGGCATTCAATTTATTGCAAGTGATTCCCAAACTTGCAGAAAGTAAGTGTGGGGTAACAAATGGAATTAAATCTGCACGATTGATTTGTCCACTGCCCCAATCTCCACCTGCATTTACAAATACATCTTGGAATCTTGCATCTGTATAAGTGTAGGTAATATTCAAAGGAAGCTTAATTAATGAATTATTGTCTTCTTTATATAGCAAGTCATACTCAAAACTTAGTTCTAAACCTTTGGTTAATGCATTTCCGGCATTAAACATATCTCCACTTCCTGCACCACCGCCAGAGACATTATCGGAGCCCAAAATGTTTTTATAATTATTGATAAAACCAACAACTTGAAAATTCAATCCTCGTTTTTCATAACGATAACCCAATTCATAGTTGGTGGCCGTCTCTTCTTTTGCCTGTCCTGTTGTGGAAGTTACAGATGGCATTCCTGGAGGAGAAAATCCTTTGTGTACTCCTGCGAAAGCACTTGCATAACCATTGAAATCATATTTCAAACCTATTCCAGGCAGTAAAATACCCAAGTCATTTGATGCAGTTTTAAGCGCGCTTCCAAGTCTGCCATTGTCAGCGTTGCCATAGTTTTCAAATTCAAAATTGATATTTTCATACCGCACTCCTGGACTTAACTTCAACCCTTTAAACATAATGTCGTAATGAATATACGTAGCAAAGGCAGTTGCATTTCTGATTTGATTTTCTTGATTTCCTTTTATGCCTGCATTTGTCAAAATCATGGTGCCATTTGACATGGCATAGACCGATTTGGTAGAATATCTATCTGCCTGATCTGCGTGATATCTGATTCCAACCTGAATCTTATGAAAAACATCCTTTGTATTAAATGCATATTGCGCATTGGATTGTATGCCTTTCGAAAAATAAGTTCTTGCTGCACTTTGATAATCAATGTTTCCATCTGCCTGCCCAATCATTATTTGATAAGCCATTTGGTTAGCAATCGGGTTGCCAAGAATGTTATTGAGACCTTGACCTCCGATGGTATTGACTCTTGCCCAATCTCTGAAAGTAGTAGAATAATAACCAACTGTACTGATGGTAAAACCTTTGGCCGGAGCAATGGTATGGTTTAAAGAGATATGACTGTGTTTCAAATCCAAAAGATCGTTTTGAGTTGCCGCATATCTCCTCAATGGATTTTCTAAATAGTCATCATATGTTAACCCCAAATAACTTTCATTACCTTCTTCGGTGGTATTTAGGAACTTAAATGTCAAAGATTGTGGAATATTTGCGGTTTCTGAGGTATGCCACCTCAACTTACCCATCACGTCTCTCCTATCAAATCCAGTTTTTCCACCATTGTCAAGTTCTTTAAAACCATTACTGGCCAACCTATTTACTTCAAAAACATAATCAAAATTTGATCTGCTGTCGCCTACCCAAACTCTTTGTTGGTTGGTTCCAAAACTACCGTATGAGAGCTGAGCAAATCCTTTAAAGGTTTTTGGTATGGCGGTTGAAATAAGATTTACCGCACCGCCAACAGTATAAGGACCATATTTGATCTGGCTGCTTCCTTTCAAAACCTCTACTGCTTGCATCCTTGCGAATGTAGGAAAATAATAGGCAGACGGGTCAGCATAAGGAGCTGGAGCAATGAGTATGCCATCTTCCATCAAGGTGATTTTCGCACTTCGATTTACGGAAGTTCCTCTCAATCCTATGTTTGGTCTCAATCCAAAACCTTCCTCATCTCTGATGTTTACACCTGGTATTGACCTCAATACGTGATTGACATTTGGTTGATTGAGCAGCGATAATTGACGCGCGCTGATGTATTGACCTGATCCCGGAATGGTTTTAGCTTTATTTCCTACTATCCCAATTTCTGGCAAGTGCTGGATAGAGTCCAATGTTGATTCTTGCGAATTAGCAACAAAACCAAGAAGTAATAATGGTAAAAATAGATAGCTTTTCATCACTCGCTTATTTAGACTAATTAAAAACAGTGGCAAATATATGCAAATGTTTAGAATAAGTCTAAATAGAAATAAATAAACTAAAAATAATTTAAAGACAAACATCGCTTGAATCTCAGCTGTCTAAAAAATGGAAAGTATAGCAAAAACACTTAATCTACTTTACTGGAATTTATGCGCTTAAACAGTTTAGCAAACTCAAACCAAATCACGGTAACAAAACCTATCGCAAAGCTTATCGATAATTGCACAGGATTCAAAGATTCAAATTCAAAGAAATTTGTGAGTGGTTTTATGTAAAGGATCAATGCTACCATAGCCACGGTGATAAAAACGATGTACAAAACCATGTTGTTTTTGTATTTTAATGTGGTGATTATGGAATAATAAAATGAACGGTTTATCAAGGTTAGAAAAATATTTGCGGTGATCAAAACCGTAAAAACCATAGTCCTGGTCAATTCCTCTCCATAACCATTTCGAATCGAATATTGGTACACAAACAATGTCCCTATTGTAATCACCAAGCCTTGAATAATACTCGTAGATAATTCCTTCCAATTGAAAAATGTGGTGCTCATTGGTTTGGGCTTTTGCGACATCGTATTTTTTTCCATAGGTTCATTTTCATAAATAATAGAACATGTGGGTCCCATGATTATCTCTAAAAATATGACGTGTATAGGTGAAAAAATATTAGGATAAATCCAACCCAAAGCCAAGGGAATGAATACTGTAAGTATAATTGGAATGTGAATGGAAATGATGTACTGAATGGCTTTTTTCAGATTGGTATAAATCTTTCTACCCATTGCGATGGCATCAACCATTTTGGATAAATCATCCTTCAATAAAATCAATGAAGCTGCTTGTTTGGCTATTTCTGTTCCCTTTTTCCCCATTGCAATTCCAATATGTGCTGCCTTTAATGCTGGTCCATCGTTGACCCCATCGCCTGTCATGGCTACAATCTCGTTATTGGATTTGAGGGCATTGATTATTTTTAGTTTAGCCTCCGGAAACATCCGTGTGAAGATAGAGGTATTCGTAACGCATGATTTTAAAGCCGCTTCATCCAACTTCATCAATTCATCTCCTGTAATGCTGTTTTCATAGCCGCGAAATCCAATTTGCTTTGCAATAGAACCAGTAGTTTCAGCATTGTCTCCAGTTATTATTTTTACAGAAATGCCGGCCGTATAAAAATCCTCCAATACCTTTTGAATGTTCTGCTTTGGTGGATCATAAAAGGCTACAATTCCAATGAATTTAAATGGTAAATCTTGTTGTAATTTTGGATAGTCACTACCCTCAAAGGTGGATATGCCTACGCCCAATACACGATAGCCCTCATTAGCCAAAAGTCTTATGGCTTCTTTTATTTGCTGCTTTTCTTCGTCTGAAAGGTTAGAAACGTTCATCAATGCTTCGGGTGCGCCCTTTGCTGCAATGACCCGATTGCCAGATTTCTCTTCAAATACGTGGGTCATCATAGGTGGCTTACCGCCTAATGGATATTCAAAGACAAGTTTATAATTTGGTCGTAAGTCTGTGGGGAAAATATCTTGATATGTTTGGTGTAATGCTATTTCCATTGGGTCAAATGGTATGGGTTCGCTTGCCCACATCGATATTTCAACCAATTGTTTTTCATCGTCTGTCAATTCTTCTTCGGGTTGGGAAATCTTATTGGATGACAATAAATATAACTTTGCCAAACTCATTTTATTTTCAGTAATGGTCCCGGTTTTATCCGTACAAATTACTGTGGCGCTGCCCAATGTTTCAACTGTTTTCATTTGTTTGACGACAATGCCCATTTTCATCAGACGCCATGCTCCTAAGGCCATAAAAGTAGTAAAAGCAACTGGTATTTCTTCCGGTAAGATGCTCATAGCCAAAGTAAGCGACTGCAATAAACTGGATAAGATATTATGAGAAAGACTGTAATTGATAGCCCAGACAATTACAAATACTACCGCACCTGCAATAGCCATCTTCTTTACGAAATTGGCAATTTGAATTTCTAGGGGTGTTTTTTCTTCCTTGATGCTTTCTAAACTAGTGCCAATTTTGCCCAATTTGGTTTCATTACCAATGGCATTTATTTCTGCGATTGCCAAACCACTCGCTACTGTTGTACCACTATAAATAAAATTGTCTTCTTTACTTTTATCTTTAAATACGGAAAGTGACTCTCCTGTGAGAATGGATTCATTGACTGAAAAATCGTTGGATTGTACAATCAAACCGTCAGCAGTTATGGATGTGCCTTCTTCCACGATCAAAAAGTCTCCTACCACAAGGTCTTCGCTTTTTATTGCTACTTCAGCGCCATTGCGAATGACTTTACAATTTGGTTGGGAATAGTCTTTTAATTTCTCTAATGCATTTTTGCTCCTTGAATCTTGAAATAAAGAGATGGATGCTTGGAAGATAATGGCAACTGTCATGAAAATTCCATCACCCCATTTGCCGCTGATGAAGTAAATAGAGGAGGCAACAAGTAACAAAATCATCATTGGCTCTTGGGCTATCCGCAAAACGGTATCCAAAAATCCGTTTTCCTTTTTATAGTCTAATTTGTTTCTTCCAAATTTTGCTCTTGCAGCGGTGACCTGCTCATCATTGAGACCTGATATGTTGTAATTATTTGTGGGCATCACCAAAGATAATCATTTGCAAGTTAAGTGTTTAGATTTGAGCTATTTGCTTTGAGTTTTCAGCGCTCAGTTTTCAGCTTTCAGTTTTCAGCGAAAAAAAACACTGATAACTGAACACTGATTGCCACGAATTCAATCTGCATTCTGGCCAATTCAACCCCAATTCGGAGTTGATGGATTTGATGTTCTATTTCCCCGAGTTGCATCTGGGGTTATGCACATTCAACCCTTCGGCTTCTACAAACTAAGGATCTCGCATAAAACTTACTGATACCCATTAGCAAAAAAATACAGAATGGAATCTTGCATACTATTTACAATTGCCCATGTGTCCCTGCTTATTGCAAGCCATCCGGTTCTCCCGTTTCCGGTTTCCGGTTTCCCCAAAGCGGCTCAAAGCTCGATGCAAGACACCTGACTGCTGATAACTAAAAGCTGACCACTGATAGCCACGAATTCACGAATTGTCCTCAGATGTCTGTTCTCAGCATTCAGCAAAGTCCTATAGCGCAATTGCCAGGTTTTTGAAGCAAACTCACTGCTCGAGGCTCGAAGCTCGAGGCAAAACACACCAATATAATTTCGAAATAAAAACTATTTTAAATATTTCTGAGTATTTGGATGAAACGTTTGCCAACTGTGCCAATATTCTTGATAACTATTTATTTGTTTTAAATTTTTTCCTTGGCCATCCAAGCTTTTCCCAATAAAATTATAGCTGTTTTCTACACCATTTAATGTATCATTTTCAACCTCAAAAGTTTGTTCCTGGCTTAATCTTTCCAACACAACAAAACTGTTGCTGTCCTGAGATAAAACAACAACAATTGGAGTTTGATCAATGATATCATAAACAACTCTTTCCTTTTGCAACAAATTCCAATCATATGCCTTGGATGATTTGCCAACTTCAACTCCCACTATCCATGATTTATTTTGCCAGGAAAGTGTATCTCTTCGTGTCAATTTTCCAATTAATTTGCCTTTTTCATAAGTTTTCATGCTGTCGTATTGCTCTTGGAAATATTCATCTGGTTGCATGACTAAGGAATTCGGATACAATTCAATCCACTTTTTTAAGGTTGTTTGCATTGATGGAAACTCAGGTAAGGTCTGACCTTTTAGACTACCTGTGATTGCTTCACCAGTTGCTTGCCGCCACCAACTTTTAGTAGATTTGTCTTCAAACATGGCATTGAAGTGATCCATACCTACCAATCTAAACTCTTCATTTTTACCATTTACAATTGGCTCAAAAACTCGACCTGTCCGACAAACTGTACAATAGGTTACCATGATAGGTTTACTCCCAATGCTGTCCCGGACTTGATGATGATAACCTAAATACTGAATTGGATAAGCCTTTGCTTGACCTTCAAAAGTAACCCCAATGATTAATCTATCCATGGTTACATTATTCTCATTTATATCCTTAACTGCAAGTGTCTTAGGTTGATAAAACATCGCATCAGCTGCCATGTAAAAATTAGTCATATAAATAATCGCGGATAATAAGAGCAGAGCGATAATTGGCAACCATTTCTTCTTTATGAAAACTGATTTCAACCCTAAAATAATCAGGATAGCGAAAATGCCTCTGAATATCCAACGCCATGAGTACAAGGTATAGGCCAAATCAATGCTATTTATTTCTTGACTTCCGCCAGGCATTGGCATGATGAAGTAAACATTGGCAACTTCAAATAATGTGAGGCATATAATACCTATATAAAATAATTTTTTCATACACAATCCACAATTTTAGATACACCTGAAATTTTGTTGTGAAATCAAAATTCCCGCAATATGCTTTTGGGCCATGTTGCATTAAAATATTATTTATTGCTCATTTAATGGCAATAAATGCTCTTCATATATAATTGTATCCCTTTCTTTTCTTTTTTGAAAGAAAACAACTATAAAACCTATGATAAAAATAAATGAAAAATAAAAAAGTGCATTTCCATATCCATTCAAACTTTGAACTAACCAGCCAACGAAAAATACAACCGTAGCAGTAAATAGGCGACTAATGTTAAAACATATACCCGTAGAAGTTGACCTTATTGGCGTTGGGAACAAATCTGGAATGTATCCATTTAATACGCCTTGGCTGACTCCAAAACACAAAGCAATAATGGCCATACAAAAATAGGTAAATACTGTCAAACTTGTTGTGAACTTAAATAAGATCAGGCTTATAAGAAATGCCCCAGCAAAACACCACAACATCACCTTTTTGATACCAAAATAATTACAAATCCAACCTGATAAAAAGCCGCCCAATAAACCTCCTGAAGCAAAAATCATCATGCTTATACCTCGTTCTTGTTGCCCATCTGAATCAACAACAATGGTTTGGACCCAAGTGGGAAGCCATGCAAAAACTGCCCATAATCCTATCAACATACTTCCATAAATAAGGCTTCCACTGAGGATAACTCTAAACATTTCGCGATCATTGATTGCACTGGGTTGGATTTTATTTTGAATCTTGCCTTCCAGCCATTTTCTTGATTCCTTCATAAAAAAATAGATTAGTAAACCTATGATCAAAGGCAATATTCCTGCAAAAAAAGCCGTCCGCCAATTAGAAACATTGTAGGTGATGATACCCGCTGAAAATATGCCTACAGGAAAACTTATAGATAAAATCCCTAAAGCAATACTTTTTGTTTGCTCATTCCATTCTTCCGAAATTATAACGGCAGTTATCAAGAGAATTCCTCCTACTCCAAATCCCGTCATAAATCTGAATAACACCAACCACATCCAAGTATTTACAAAAGCCGAAAGCAGCATGAAAACCCCAATACTGAAAACAGCACTTAGATAGCTCATTTTTCTTCCCCATCTATCACTGATTAAGCCAAGCAATATTCCTCCAAACAACATTCCATAAATAAAAACCGCATTCACGATTGCTCCTACCCCTTCTACATTTTCGGTAGTAAACTCTTTGATCAATGTTGGTAAGTAGGAGGGAACTATTGTAGAAGTTAGACCACCAATTGAGCCACTTATAAAACAAATAAAAAATAAAAAATATTGATAGGTGCTGGTTTTTTTAGGGCTATTTTCATTCATAGGATTTATGCTTTAAATCATCATAACCCAACTTGGGTCTAAAGTAACCCGTTTCTTTCAACCTCTTCGCCATTTCAGCATAATACACGGGATCACTAGGGGCAAATGTGTTTAAACCATCTACATATCTATTGTAAAAGCAAAATAAAGCGGCAATCATAACCGTATCATGGATTTCCATGTCGCTCGCACCAAAACTTTTAGCACGATCTATCGACTGCTTAGTGACATTTTTCCCACTTTCTTGGACGTATAATGCGATTGTCAATAATGCTTTCATCTTATCACTGATGGGAGCAGTTTCAATATCTTTTTTTACATTTTCACTTAGGTGATTGTCGCCATAATAAGCATCTGCGGCTGCGGCGTGTGATGTAGTACAATAAACACACTCATTTTTATTTGACACTACTACTGCAATTAATTCTCTTTCTGCTTCAGTCAGGGTATTTGGACCTCGCAGTAATAGCTGTGTCAATTCTCGTAATGGTTGTGACGCATCTTTTCGAAATTCCAGTAACCCCGTAACTCCAGGTAGATGATCTTCTACTTTTATATGTGCCATTTAATGAATTGAATTAAATAATGTGGAAATATACCAATCTGGAATAGAATTGCCCAACAAACTAATGTTAAAAGTTTAAAATTCAATTCATTAGTGACGGCAAAACATAATTGCTGTATTGAGCAAATAATAGATTTTCTACAGAAAATCGATGTGGATATATGGATTTTGAATTTGGTTTTTTGCCTTGATTTACTTACTATTTAGTTTTGCAATCAATTTTGTTGAAGCTGTATCTGCGTAAATGCCGTATGCGTTTACAAGCAAACCTTTCAGATTATTTTCAGTTGATGAAATTGCGTACAAAATACTCTCATTATCCACATCCGACATTTCTTGAAAGCGAAATACTTCGTCAATTTCAAATTCATCTGGTTGGAGTTGTAAATTGTTTTCAGCACACTCAATACAATCACTTTTGATATTGAAGTTGTACGTGTAACCCAATTTTGTCAAATCATTTATTGCTTCGGATAGAGTTGTATATGTTTTCATTTTTTTATTTGAGGTGGTTTATAAACTATTTTTCAGAGCGATTAAATTGACAAATTATTTATTTCTATATATCAATTGATCAATGGAGAATTTTCCAGCACCCGTAAGCGCAATTCCAAAATAAATGGTGGCGTAAAGTAGAGGCAATTCTTGTTTTCCAAAACCATCATTTGCATGAACAATGAGAGCAGCAACCAACATGGTTATGAGCAAAGGAATGGCTACAAGCCTGGTAGAAAATCCCAAGATTAAAAATATGGCACAGAAAACTTCTGCAAAAACGGCTAAAATTAAAGATGGTACTTCCCCAATTCCAATTGGATCTCCAAATTTTATTGGCTCTTCACCAAATAATTTTGCAAATTTACCCGCACCATGAACAATCATAAATCCCCCAGATATGATTCTAAGTAAGAGTAATAAAAAATCTATGTTTTTAGGGTAATTACCTGGATTAAAAATTGCTTTTATCATTTTTTATGATTTGGTGAATGATTACTAAAATGTCTTCTTACTTCTTTTGTTTTAAATACGCCATAATATTTTCTTCCAAAACATCCAATGGTACAGAGCCGCTCTCCAAAACAACACGATGAAACGCTTGTAAATCAAACTTTACCCCCAGGGTTTCTTTTGCTTTCGCTCTCAATTCCAAGATTTTCATCATACCAATTTTATAAGCACACGCTTGACCTGGCCATACGATGTACCTTTCGATTTCTGTTGTTGCTTCGCTTTCTGAATTTCCTGTGTAATCTACCATGTATTTGATCGCCTGTTCGCGTGTCCATTTCTTGGAATGAATGCCAGTATCCACAACCAACCTACATGCACGAAACATTTCTGCTTGCAATCGCCCTAGATTGCCAAATGGGTCATTGTCATAAAATCCTAACTCATAAGCTAATTGCTCGCTGTACAAAGCCCAGCCTTCTCCATAAGCTGTAAAAGGAACAACTGTGCGGAAAATCGGCAAACCTTTCAATTCCGTCTGAATTCCTAGTTGAAAATGATGCCCTGGTACTCCTTCATGATAGGCCAGCGTTTTCATTGTAAATTTTGGATGTTCGGAGACCTTCCTGACATTAGCCCAGAATACACCACCTCTTGAACCATCCATAGCAGGTAAAGTATATCTGCCTTTTGCCTCGCCTTTTTCTTGAAATTCTGGAACTCGCTCCACAGAAATGGAAGCCTTCGGGCGGATGTCAAATGCTTTGTCTAACTTCGCATTCGCCTCATCAATTATCCGCTTATACTCTGCCAGTAACATCGTTTTCCCAGAATCACTCTCTGGATATAAAAACCGCTCTTCTCTACTCAAACTATCCACCATGAAACCAATGGTTTTGGTCGTATCCGTATATCCTTCATTTTGGAGAATGGCCCACATTTCTTTTTCAATTCGATTTACTTCTTTCAGTCCTATTTGATGGACTTCCTCTGGGCTTAAGTCAGTAGTCGTACTTATTTTCAATTGATGGCGGTAAAAGGCATCTCCATTGGGCAACTTCCAAACACCATCATCTGTTGTGGCCTTTTCATACAATGCTTCCTGATAATTTATGAGTTTCTGATAAGCAGGAATTACCGCTTTCGTTATTGCATCTGCTACTTGTTGCGTAAACTCTGACTTTTGCTCATCAGACAAGCCATCGATTTTACCAAGCTTTTCAGTAAAATTTGTATACAAAACATTCTTTTCAACACCTCCTCCAATAAATCCTGTCATTTCATCTATGACCCGTTTAATCACAAATTTTGGAGGAATAATTCCCTTTTCTTCCCTTATCCGAAGGCCCTCAAGTACTTGATCAAATTTTATACCTATAGATTTCAATCGAGTTATATATGCTTTGATGTCACTTTTATCTTCCAATTGGTGACTATTTGTTAGCAAATTTGGAACTCCACTTTGTATGCCTTGTAATTGATTGAGCGGATAATCATGATAGAAAAAGGGTTCACCATCGACAGCACTTTTCATGAAAGAGCGCAGTATTTTAGTATTCAATTGGTTTTCTGGAGATTGGCCATCAAAATCATAACTCATTAGGGTCTCATAGTCCTTTTTAGTTTGTTTGAAATTCTCCCGTAGTTTGGCATCTGATACATCATCCCATTTGTCCTTTGTCCAATCATACAAAACAGGAATGCCAAGTTGGGTTACCGTCTCTGGGCTTTTCAGGGCAAATAATACAAACGTTCGGTCATAAAAATGGCGGATATTCAATGGGCGAAACCATATCAAGTTGATAAGCCAGACAGCACCAATCAGGAACAATACTAATAGGGTTCTAAAAATCCAGAATTTCCAAGTTCGTTTTTTCTTAATCATTCAATCTTTGTTTTACCGCTTTGATTTTTAATCTTCTATTAAGAATAAAGCTAATAAATACTGTTTATAAATCTTAGATTTATAAGATTGATTTGATTTTTGACTGTTTGCTTCGTTTAATTACTTAAAAATTAGATCAAAAATTAATACGAAGGTTTAGAAATTAGAGTGCAGATTAAGATTCGCACATCAAATTAATGAATAAAGGTAACTATTTAGCCATTCGCTTTTTTTTTGATGCAAGATAAGTTCAGAACTAAATAGTTTATCAGAGAAAGTTAAAAACACTTTCACTTTAAATATTTTGTTTATTAACTATTTTTCTTTTGCCAAACAAATGAATTTTTAATTGCTAAAATAGATACAATCATCATTCCTAAAGCAAGGATGATAAGACCCCACTCACCAAGCGTTGGAATTGGAGCAATTGGTTCAGCACCATAAACCTCAAACGAGCTAATACGCATTCTACCAAAGAAAAAGTTTGTGAAAATGCCTACTTTTTCAATAGGTCCTGATGGAAGGGGTTGAAAATTTGGCACTGCTGGAAATCTAGGCCCAATATCTGTTGGTTGATCTAATGTCATTGCTGTCTATAAAGAGCCAGACAAGTTAAGTACTTCATCCTCAAAAGTATTGGCGGCAGTATTGTTAACATTGACTGTTGTTTGCGATGCATACCAAATACCGTTAACATAGACCAAACCTCTCCAATCGTTATTTGTTGGATTACCAGGTCCGCTATTGTTGTTCCTATTTCGCCATCTCAATTCAAGCAAATCATCAGAACTGTAACCAAGGGATCCAAATTCGTTACTGTAAATGGCAACTCCTGAAACCCCATCTGGACCCCAAAATGCATATCCTGGAAGACCAAAAATTGGATCAGAATTTATTGGTTCTAGTAGAGCATCAGTTGGCGCACCATTAAATATACTCAATTGGCCTTCGCCAGGATTATCACCATTTCGAGTGCCTTCCCAGCCTTCATCTAATGCTCTTTGCAATTGACTCCCTTGCAAAGTGTCAAAGGAAAAAACTTCCCGATAAATAAGTTCTTGAGCTGAAATGCTATTTAATGAAAAAGCCAACCAAATGGATAATAATACCTTGATAGATTGCTGTGTTAGTTTACGCATGGGAATTGATTTGGATAATTGAGTTAAAATTAAATGATAGCTAAACAATCATAAGCGTCATTTTTCAATTTTAACACTTTTTAGTTTATAAAATATTAAAATTCAGCTTCTATCATTAAATTATTTACTACAACACCCGCCATGCTTCCAGTCGCCACCGCATTTGCTACAGACCGCATTGGACTGGTATTATCTCCACATGCAAATACATTTGGCACGTTGGTTTTCTGGAACATATCTACTTTAAGGAAACCTTGTTCTGTCAATTCACAACCCAACATTTCAGGAATTTTGCAATGTTGCTCAAAGTCGGGCCGAGAATATATGGCTTTCATTGACATTGATGTTTTGTCTTTGAAAAAAATTTGCTCAACTAGACCATTTTCGTGTTTTAGGTAATTTATTTCCTTTTCAATGATTTGAATGTTGTGCAGCTCAATTTTCGCTTCCTGTTCTGGAGTAAGCGTAGATGTTCCATTTGTAAAAACGGTCAAGTCTTTCGTCCAGTGATTTATTAATTGTGCATAATGAGCAGCAAAATTCCCGTTAGCAATAATGCCCGTTATTTCGCCCTTCACCTCATATCCATGACAATACGGGCAGTGAATAACTGAGATTCCCCAGCATTCAGCGAATCCAGGAATTTCAGGCATTTTATCCTTCACACCTGTTGCAAAAATTAATTTTTTTGCAGTAAATTTTTCACCATTTTGACAGATAATTTCAAAGCCATCTTCTTTTTGTATTCCACTCACAGCTAGTCCATTGTAGAATTTTACTGTTTGATATTGCTCTAATTGTTGCTTTGCAATTGTTGAAATCTCTTTCGGAGTTTTGCCATCCTGTGTTAAAAAGTTGTGTGAATGTGGAGTTTGTCTATTACAAGGCAAACCGCTATCAATGATCAAAACTTTCCGCAATGCTCGACCCAATGCCAAAGCTGCTGACAAACCCGCATAACTTCCTCCTATGATAATTACTTCATAATTGTCTTCGCCCATATGATACTATTTCTTTAAATTATTTGATTTGAAAAACTTGTATGTTTTGTATTTTTAAATCCTCATGCAACATTAAGCAATTAAATTATAAATGCAACAATGTTGCATTTAATTCTTTCTTAAATATTGAGTCTTCATAAACTTGGCTTAAGTCGAGTGGTAGTAATTTTACTTTTGGGGCCAACTTCAAAATCTATTAAATGTGATGGTGTGCAAAACAATTCGCCATACTTTCAATCAATTCAATGGTTTCATTGGTTTTGATCTTTACACAAACAAAATTTCAAATTAAATACTTCTGCATTTAGTCAGCTCGGGCTGCAAAGCTTCCATATCATAAAGCTGCCAGGAGATTATTAATATTGGGATTGTCACCATGAATACAGATAGTGTCCACAGCAAGATTGATTACATGGTCTTGATTATCAATAACAAAACCAGACTTAAGGTTTTCTATTTGTCGTTTTACTTCATCAGGAGATGTGAGTAAACTTCCGGCTACAGATCTCGGGACCAATTTGGTTGCACTCTCATAAAGTCTGTCAGCGAATCCTTCTTTCCATACATCAAAACCTTTTTGCATGCCATAAAAAGCCAAAGCTGAGTCCGCCATTGCCATGATGGCCGCATTAGGAAAGACCATTTCCATTGCTTCAATGGTCGTTTTTGCCACTGCTTCATTGAGCATAGCTTCATTATAAAGAGCTCCATGCAACTTCACATGTAGGACTGGCATTCGAATAAATTTGGCAATAGACTTAAAGGCTGCCAATTGGTAGATGAGGTGACATAACAATTCTTTGGGAGGTAAATGCATGATTTCCCTCCCAAAGTTAGATCTGTCTGGATATGAAGGATGTGCACCAATGGACACATCATTTTCTTGGCAAAATTTTAAGGCATTAAATATGGTCGTGCCATCCCCAGCATGGTATCCACACGCAATACTGCATTGGTCTACCTTACCTACCATGGATGACTCATCAAGGTGTGCAATTTGCTCACCAAAATCCATATTTATTGCAACCTTCAAAAAAACAAATAGTCTTTATACAATTTATAAAAATTTGGTTTACAGATTATTATAATCTTTAATATAAAAGTATCCGCAAAACAACAATTTAAAACTGAGACCTTCTTGAGGGCAAAAAATATAATACCAGAATAATTAAATCAAAAGAAGTTGGCACCATTTGTGCAAGTGTAAGGTATATACAGCAATAGAAACAATTTAAAACATGAATCTCAAAGATAAGAGAGTCATAATTCTCATAGCCCTAGCTATGATGTTGACCATCCTTATAGTAGTTAGCTAACACCACAGGCCGCAAGACCCTATACACCTATTTCATCCAACCTTTGACTTTTTCAAAATCACTCACTAATGCATGATATTTGTTGATACCAGCATTAGACAAACTGTAAACTTTTCTTTTCTGGTTACCAGAAGTACTTTCCCAACTGCTATTGAGTAGTCCTTGTTTTCTCATCTTGTCCAATAGAGGATAAAGATAACCTTCTTCAACTTGAACGAGTCCACCTGATTCCTTCTCAATGTCCTTAATGAGTTTGTAACCGTAACTAGGGCTTTCTTTCAAGTATTTAAATACTAAACCAACAATTGCGTACGTTTGCAACTCCTTAGAAAGCTTTTCCATCTTTTAATAATTTTAATAATTTAAGTATATTTTATCAGCGCATCGAAATTAGCAATAATCTTCATTATTGTACCATTGGGGTTAGTATTATTTTTTAATTACATACAAATTATCTAAAAAATTTGTCTTAGAGACAAATTTCAGAGGGTAATAAAAATTATATTCCAATATCAATCAGCGCCGTTTTTATCTTAAGTACTTTTCCTTCTTGGTGTGTCCATATTGGTCGTACCTTCCCTTGCACTGCACTTATATCCGTGTAGTCACCGAAGAACACAATCTTTTCACTCAAGAAGGAAGTCTCACTTACCTTGGTATTCACAAAATCTTTTCCACCATTGGTGGTGTATGCAAGATAAACATCATTATGTGCATCTTGGTAATTTCTTCTGTCATAAAACAACAAATATACATATCCTGAACTTTGGTCCAAATCCATACTATGGAAGAATTGATGTGCTGCTTTACCAGAATCGTTATTTACTTTGATTGCTTGTGACCAATGCTGGCCATGGTCATCCGAATGAATGATCCATACATCTGTATTGTCCGAGCCATTTCTCTGGTCAGTCCAACTCATGTAGACTCTACCGCGGTATTTTCCGTTGCTGTGATCAACTTTCAAGATAGGAAAACCATTTGTCCTATCAATTCCTGGTATGTCCATTGACCAACCCCCAATTTGGTCTGCGATTGCCTTGTCACTTTTTAGCCAGTTTTTGCCTCCATCGGTTGACCTGTCAAACCATATTTTACTATCCCTGGCCCAGACAGCCATGATAGAGCCGTCTATGCCGACTGCTGTAAAAGCACCCTCATTAGTCAAATCATCATCCACGCAGTCACCACTGACTTCATTGATGATGATACTTTCAGACCATGTTTCCCCTTGATCTTTGGAGATTGAAAACAATACATTTGTTTTATCCCTTTCCAATTTTGAACCATACTTATCAAATTGAGTCCAGGTCATCGTCAACGATTGGTCAATTGGATTTACCACAATCCATTGTTTGTCGTGATCCTTTTTTTTATCTGCAAGCGGAAAAGTGCCGTTTGACCAAGTATTACTTGAATTACTAAGTTTTTGTACGACGATCCGATCCAAAAACTCTTCACTGCTATAAGCCTTATTTTTGGGATTGGATAAGTGTGCATAATAGACATTTCCCAAACCATCATACCTGACAACAGGATCACCATAAACTCCAAAAGAAGACTTTAAGATTTCCTTTCTCCAAGTTTTTCCAGCATCCTCTGAATGATAAACATTATTTAATACAGACCCAGCAGTAACTAAATTGGGATTGACGGGTGAAATGCTGATGGAAGGTTCACACGGCGCAAAACTTCCTTGTCCTTCATCTATTGTAATGTTTACAACAACCTTATTTTGTTGCAATAAAATCTTATTCTTGGGGCTACAGGACAATGAAAATCCCAAGACCAGCAGGGAAAGACTTGCTAGACCTTTATTTCTTAGCGTATTTTTCAATAGCTTGTTTAATTTTTTCTCTTCTATTTTCTGGTGATGGGTGAGTTGATTGAAACTCAGGGACCCTATTCCCTCCACTTGCCTCTTCCAAAATATCCATTACTTTTATCAAATACTGTGGATTATAACCAGATTCCACCATGATGCGTACTCCAAAGTCATCACTCTGCAATTCTTGATCTCTACCATATTTCATGCTACTCATTTGGCCAACCATATTTGCTATTTGGGCGATGGATTGACTACCACCCGATCCGATCATGACGCTCTGGATAAGCCCTTGTATGAATCCTTGGCTCGCCATACGTTCTGCTCCATGTCTATAGACAACATGGCCAACTTCGTGACCCATTACCCCAGCTAATTGGTCATCATTTTCCAATCTGGCATAAAGCGCAGCAGTAATAAAACACTGCCCACCAGGTAGTGCAAAGGCATTGACCACCTGATCATCAGCCAATAAATGAAAATCCCATGGATATTGAGCCTTTCCTGCGATTGTGTTGGTAACAAGTTTTCTTCCAATTGCATCTACATGCGCTTGAGCTCTTTGGTCAGGATGCAAACCTCCATATTGCTGCGCCATTTGTGGAGCTGATTGCAAACCCAATGCTATTTCTTCCTCTGGAGTCCATTGGATTCTTTGCTCCTCGCCTGTGATGGGATTGGTCTGTGTATTGGTATAATATTTAAATGCTTGATAGCCAGCCATTGCTAAGCCCAAAATCAAAAATAATTTAAACCTACCTGTTCCAATACCTTGTCCTTGTCTGCTGTAGGGGTCTCCTGTTCCTCCGTAGTATCTTCTATTATCGCTCATTTCGTTGTCAAATATAAAATTAAAAGATAACGTCAGTGATAAGGCCTACCAAAGTCACCGCAAAGGCAGCTCTTACAGAATAGTCAATATCTGGAATCATTTTCACAAAATAACAATAGATCAAAACTGGAATGCAAGCCAAAGCAATCAAAGCTAATACAGTAAGTAAACCATAACCAAAAGCTTGCAGATAACCCACTGTGTTGAGTTCAAATCCTGCTCCACTTGCAATAAAGAAAACCATAGTCGCTATCATGAAAACGATCATGCCCCAACTACTTTTATCCATTCTCCAATCCAAAGTCAAAGATTTTTGATATTAATTAAATTTCTTCTTAATGTGCAACTCCTTCTTCCGGAGTGAGCCATTTTTTTCTCATGACAAACAACACACCAAAAACGATAACCAAAATAGCTGGAAACCAAGCGATGTTGTCCAATGTTGCTTGCCCTGCAGCCAACTCAGCTGCATCTCCAGTTAGTCCGCTCGCCAGTGCATTTGCTCTTTCTGTATCCATCCATTTACCTATAATAGGTTGACAAATTGATAATCCAAACATACCCATACCTCCAATAAATGACATTCCCAGAGCGCCAGTTTTTGGTATATAAACAGCTATAAATGAAATCATATTTGGCCAGAAATAACATACACCTATTGCAAACAAAATAGCCGCAAGATAGACCATTCCCCCAGTTGCCGTACTCATCATATAGATACCGATCAATGCAATGACAGCCGATCCCAATAATACTCCAGGAATGCTCAACTTATGAATAATTGGTCCGGCAAAAAATCTGCCCACTGCCATTAATCCTGTAACCATAAACAAAATCACCAAAGGTTGAGCACCACTATTACCCAAGATTCTTTCAACCCAACCCTGTGTTCCTAACTCCGTAGTGGCTGTCAATACCATACATACAACCATCATCCAGTAAAGTGGAGAAGCGAACATAGCTTTTATATTAGAACCAGTACTTGCCTTGTCCATTTCATTGGCAGTTTTAGGAAACTGCTGTCCGAAAAACAAAAACCCATATATAATCAATGGAATGTACATTACCGCCAATTTCATCTGCCAACTTCCATCCATATTAGCTATACCCATTGCAATCAATGATCCTATGGCAATACCACCGGGAAACCATACGTGAAATTTATTGAGCATGCTCGCTTTATTCTCCTCGTACATATCTGATATCATAGGATTGTACGCAGCTTCTACCATACCGTTACCAAAACTGATGAAGAAAGTGGAGAAAAAAAGCGGATAGAATGATTCAGATAAAATAGAAAAAGTAATTCCTAAAAAATGACTTATAAAAGCGACCCAACCCAGTTTTTTTGGTCCTAGACTATTGTATAATGGGCCTCCAACTAATGTTGCAACCGGAAATCCAACGATTCCCATAAAATTGAGCCACCCAAGTTGGGTATCTGTTAGACTCATGTCTTTCACTAAGTCGTTCATAATTCCTGCTCTGATACCAAATGCAAAAGCTGTGGTAATTAATGCAAAACAACTTGCTACGAATAAGCGTGATTTGTTTATTCCTGACATACAAATGTAATTTTTAAAATGTGACTTAAAACCTCTGATGTCAAATATAGAATAAAATCTAATTCTTGTTTAAGTTGGTGTAATTTTTTTGAATGTTGAGGTAATCTAGGGCCGTTTCAAGAACAGAAATAGCCCTTTTTATTCAATTTCCAACGTATAATAGATTTGAAAATTATGTAAATAAAAAAGACCGCTCTCCAAATCCTTGATCTGGGGCGGTCCTCGCTTGCTGATCTATTTACCTCTTTTGCAAGACCTTTTTATTCGGATCTTGCTTTATATTTTTTACTTAGGTTATCTTCGTTTTTATATAATCTTAATACGGTTCTAGTCGGGCCTTTGTTGTTTAAAAATTTATTGTTAACAGTAATTTAACTATGAACAGTCTTAATCAAAATATCAACATTGACGAATTTCAAAAAGCTTATGATACCCTCAATCCTGAGCAAAAAACGGCGGTTGATAAGGTTTACGGCCCAGTCATGGTCGTGGCTGGCCCAGGTACTGGTAAGACGCAATTATTAGCAGTGAGGGTTTGTAATATTTTAAAAGAAACGGATTTACAAGCCAGCAATATTCTTTGTTTGACGTATACAGATGCTGGTTGCACCGCTATGCGCAATAGGCTCATCACTTTTATGGGCACCGATGCCTATAAAGTGGGCATATATACTTACCATGCTTTTTGCAATCTCATCATCAGAGAAAATCCAGACCATTTCAACGCTTATCGAGAGTTGTCCAATGCTTCTGATTTGGAAATTATGGAGGTTTTGACTGAACTCATAGACGGACTTCCCATGGACCATCCCCTTGCAAGAAATGCTGGGGACAATTACTATGATCGTCCTCGATACAAAACTTTGTTTAGCGTGATGAAGCGAGAAGGCTGGAGTCACGATCACATTGTAGACAAAATAGAACAATACAAAGAGGAACTTTACCAAGATGTCGATTACATCTATAAAAAGGGAGAGAAGAAGGGTACTCCAATGGAGGACAAAATCCAGAAAGAACTCAGTAGGTACGATTTTGTCAAAGAAGGAAGTAAGTTGTTAGGACAATACAATGATCTTCTGGCTAAAAGGGATCGATTGGATTTTGATGATTCCATCATCTGGGTGCTCAAAAAGTTGAAAGAAAGGCCTGATGTGTTGGCTCAATATCAAGAGCGTTTTCAATTTATTTTGGCAGATGAGTATCAGGATACCAATGGCAGTCAGAATGAATTGCTGTTTACCTTGGCAAAAAATGAATTTGATCCGCAGCCCAATCTTTTTGTTGTAGGCGATGATGACCAATCAATCTATCGGTTTCAGGGAGCCAATATGGACAACATTGTTTTGTTTATGAAAGAATTTGACCCAGATGTCATTGTATTACAAAATAATTATAGGAGCCATCAGGCAATTCTGGACAAAGCCACTTTATTGATCAATAATAATGAAGAAAGGCTTACCCATAAATTTCCCAATTTGGTAAAGCAGTTGAAAGAAAGCCGCAAAGGAACACAAGGTGGTAGTCCTGTTTTTCTGCCTTATGCTAATATGGCAAATCAGCAATGTGGAGTTGCAAAATTGGTGAAAGATCTAGCTTCTAAGGGTGTAAAATACAATGATATTGCCATCATTTACCGCAAACACAAAGAGGCAGAGAATTTAATGAAATATTTTTCCTTGGAAGGAATTCCTGTGAGCATCAAGAAAAAAATAAATATTCTAAAGCTCAACGAAATCAAAAGAATACTCACTTTGTTGCGATACATAGATCAAGAGTATAAGGAAATCAATAGTCAAAATGCGCAACTATTTGAAATTTTACACTATGATTTCTGGGGACTTTCTGCAAAAGATATTGGGAAAATAGCCTTATTGGCTTCTGCAAATACTGACGGAACTTCAGATGATTTAATCTGGAGAGATGTGATTTCTGATGAGAATAAATTGCAAAAGTTTGGCATTCTTCACCCTGAATTATTCATTCACACTTCGCAAATTCTTGAAGGGCTCATCAATGATTATAAAAATGTGACCCCACAGGTTTTGTTTGAAAAGCTTCTGACCAATACAGGTATGCTCAACCATTTTTTAGCATCGCCGGATAAAATTTGGATGTTGCAAGTGGTCAATACCCTTTTTGAATTCATCAAAACAGAAACCTCCAAAACAGAAGGTTTAGGCATTGATGAAATCTTGAGTATTTTGGACAAAATGGAAGAAATGGGCATTGACATGTCTATCAACTACCTCAAAACAAACAATGAGGGCATCAACTTTCTTACAGCTCATGGATCCAAAGGTTTGGAATTTGACCACGTCATCATCATCAATGCCGATGAAAAAACGTGGATTGATGATCGGGGAGCTAGGGTAAAATTTCCGCCAAATATGCTTTTTGGTGCAGGCGATGCTACCGAGGAGGATGATCGAAGACTCTTTTATGTTTCGTTGACAAGGGCAAAAAACAATGCCTATATTACATTTTCACAGCTTTCAGAAGCAGATAAAGATCAACAAGTTTCTCGATTTATCACAGAAATGGGCTACAATGTTTTGATCCCACCAATCACAAACACAGAAGAAGATTTGATCAATTTCTCAAGTACTTTGATGAAATATGATCAGGGTCAGGTTTCTTTAATTGAGCATGAGCTCATTGATCGGGTATTGGAAAACATGCAGATGAATGCAACGGGTATTACCAAGTATCTGAATTGTCCCCGTACTTTTTATTTTGAAAATATTCTCAGGGTTCCAATGGCAAGGACCAAAAATCTGGGATTTGGAAATGCCATCCATTATGCCATGGAAATGTTTTATAGAAATATGGTTGCAAGTCCTACATTGGAAATCGGTTCATTGGAATCATTGCAGGAATTATTTAAAAAAGGGATGCGAAAATTCCATGCACATTTTACAAAACTTGAGGCAGAACGGGCGTTGTATACTGGATTGAATATCTTGACTTTCTATTATAATAATACCATAAAAGGTTGGACTAAACCGCGGACTTTAAAAGCTGAACTGAACATCAAGGGTCACATCAAAAATATTCCAGTTTCAGGAATTTTGGATAGGATTGATGTATATGATGACCACATGACCATTTTTGATTATAAAACAGGCAATAGAAATGGGGAGTCAGAAAAATTTAAAAAAGGGGAAGATCTAACGAGCGGCGGCGATTATTGGAGGCAAGGAATTTTCTATCAATTGCTTATAAAATTGGAACCCAATTTACAATCCAAATTACAAACAGTAATTTTTGAATTATTAGAACAGTATGAAGAGGATAAGGCCAAGGTCAGGCGTGTGGATGTGGATGGAACTGACCAAGATTTGGTGATTGCCCAACTGGAATATGTTTACGAAAAAATAAAAAATCATGAGTTTGATGAGGGCTGTAATGATGAAAGATGTAAGTGGTGTGCCTTTGTAAATAGCAATATGGCTGCGTCATTGATTCCTTCTGATAGTGTGGAGGAAAATGATTCTGAAATGATGTATGGGGAGTAGGGGTCAGCGGTCAGATTTCAGCTATCAGCTTTCAGATTTTTGCAACGAGCTTTGAGCCACGAGCCACGAGATTCCTTGGTTTGTAGAACTCAAAGGGTTTAATGTGCATAACCTCGCGTGCGCCTAGGAATGTTTATTTGTTTATGGCTGTTTAACCTAAAAATTCGTGAATTCGTGGCAATCAGCGGTCAGTGATCAGTGGTCAGCGATTATTTTTTTTGGTGAGGAAAATCAAATTAAAGCAATTCGTGAATTCGTGGCAATCAGGGAGTAGTTATCAGTGGTCAGTGATCAGTTTTAGAACTCAGAAGATCAAATTAAAGCAATTCGTGAATTCGTGGCGATCAGTGGTCAGTGATCAGTGGTCAGCGATTATTTTTGGTGAGGAAAATCAATTTAAAGCAATTCGTGAATTCGTGGCAATCAGCGGTCAGATGTCAGTTTTCAGTTCAGAAATAACTTTTGATTATTGGGAATTTGCATTGAGCAACGAGCAATGTTACAACGAGAACTTTACGCTACTAAATGTATTGGCAAATCTTTTTCTTCTTTACCCAATAGATATAAAAAGAATATTGAGCTGTTGAAATTAATATTCAATGATATCTGATATGTATCCATTCATTAAATTTACTTTCGTTTGATATTAGATAGATATTTTTTGAACTGCCAGTGCCCATCTCAGAAAATGTTTTTTTAATGGTGTCTTCCTCATCAGTGCTCATTTTATTTGGAAAAGTAACCATTTCATTTACCTTTTCAATTTGTATGGCTGTGTACTTTTCCGATGAATTTTCATATTGGAGTACCGCTCCAGGCAAACAAAACTGTTTTTCTCCAGGAGATATGGCCAAAGGAATTTCCTCTGTAAACCATACAATGTGTTCGAGCCAAACTGCCTTAGTGCACTCCATACCCACAATTTCTTTTTTTTCATTGGTAATCTGCCAATTCCAGGTAATAGTTCTGTTTATCTGATCTTCCAATTTAATCTCCAAACAATAACCATCCTTAAACCTCCCACTACAATTCATCCATCTGGACTCTTTGAAATCAACATACAATTCAAGTGCAGGTTGAAACTTTTTGTGCTTTGGTGGGTATGATTTAATCATAATACTATCTAATGAAAATTTAGCTTTTTGATCAGTAATCAACAGACTATATCTATCTACTTCATCTATTTGTGCCATTGAAGGTGCTCTTTCCAAAATCATCTCAAAATTTGGGACAAAATCATAGATTATTCTGATTGATTGGCCATGACAAAAAGCATGAATCATCAAAAGAAAAATTGATGAAAAATATTTACACTTTCGGATCATTAAAGCTTTTTGATATTTAATAAAGCCTGATAGGAATCCATTTATTAAATATGGTTTCATTGGTTACAAGGTAAATGTTGGGTGAATTATCATTACGCAAATCGAAAATATTTTTAGTTATGATGTTTTCGTCATCAGTCAAAGTTTTGTTTGGAATAATGATGGTATTGGTTACATTTTCAATTTTTATAGCTTCATAAATGCCAGTTGGATTTTCATATTTGAGAACCGCTCCAGGCAAACAAAACATTTTTATCCCAGGTGCAATGGCAAGAGGAATTTCCTCAGTAAACCAGGCAACATTTTGTAGCCAAATTGCCTTTGTACACATTAACCCTGCAATATTCAGCTTTTCATCGGTTATCTCCCATTTCCAGGTAGTCGTACTGTTTATCTGATCTTCCAAATTATTTGCTAAACAATAGCCCTCCTTAAATTTACCGTTACAATAAACCCATTTGGACTCTTTAAAATCGGTGTATACCTCTTGAGCAGGTAAGAAGTTTCTTTGTTTAGGAGGATATGATTTAATCATTATACTATCTAACGCAAATTTGGTTTTTTGACCGTCAATCAATAAACTGAATCTGAAAACTTCGTCAACTTCAGCTAAAGATGGCATGATGAGCAATTCCGCTTCAAAGTTTGGGGTAAAGTCATAAATGATTCTGGTATTCTGACTTAGTGCAAAGTTGGCGCATGTAAGGATAGAAAATAGGACGATTAAATTTCTCACTGAGATAGCTTTTTGGTGTTTTCTGACTTAATATATAGTTTCTATATAACGAATACTTTTCTTTAATATTTTAAGTATAAATTATTAAGTTCTCATTCATTTTCAAATCAAAATCTTTTCTAAGTTGAAAAAAATGAACCAATCTGTCCAGATTTCCAGAATCTGATTGATATAAGAATATTAACTTTAATTAATTTATAAAAAATTACAAAAAAATGGACGAATATGCATTGATCATGCGCCACATGGATGGACAAGAAGTGGCATCACCAGAACAAATGGAAGCTTGGATGAAACAAACCATGGATTGGATTGGCGGCATTGCTGCTCAAAACAAGTTTGTAAGTGGTACAGGACTACCTTTCAAAAATGCACACGTTGTACACTCAACGGGTCTGGTAACAAATGGACCATTTGGTGATATCAAGGAAACCATTGGCGGTTTGATTGTGGTTAAAGCAGAATCAGTACAAGAAGCGATAGAATTTGCAAAGGGCAGTCCCGTTTTACAAGGCGAAGGCAATACTATTGAGGTTAGAAAAATTGCAAAATCGGACGGCACTCATTGATTGTGAAGTATGCAGCATCAAGAATTAATACCACACCTTTTTCGTACGGAGCATAGCAAGATTGTTGCTGTGCTCTGTGCAAAATTTGGTTTTAATCAAATTGAAATTGCGGAAGATCTTGCCAGTGAAACTTTCGTAGCTGCATTAGAAACCTGGCCATATAAGGGCATTCCTGAAAACCCATCAGCATGGCTATTTGCAGTAGCAAAAAACAAGGCCAAAAACCATTTTGCCCGAACAGTAAATCTTGAAACAAAGATTCTCCCGGAGTACAAAAATTTGATAGAAACAGATACGATTACTCAAGATCCAATATTGACTTCCGATCAAATTGTAGATGCCCAATTGCAGATGATGTTTGCGGTCTGCCACCCAAGTTTGAGTGAAGAATCTCAAATTTGCTTAGCACTGCGAATACTATGTGGATTTGGTATAGATGAAATCTCCAATGCCTTGTTGAGTAATAAAGATACCATCACCAAACGATTGTATAGAGCCAAGGAAAAGTTGAAGGATAACCGCATCGAATTGGAATTTCCCTCGGAAGAAGTCTGTCAATCTCGTTTAGATGGCGTGCTTACTACCTTATATTTATTGTACAATGAGGGTTATTATTCAGAAAGCAATGAAGCCATTTTGAGAGCAGATCTGTGTTTTGAGGCCATCAGGTTGACGTTTCTTTTGATTCAAAATCCTGCGACCAATGTTCCTAAAACAAATGCTTTACTTGCCTTGATGTATTTCCATTCTTCTCGATTCAATGCGCGTAAAAATATGGGTGAAATGGTTTTGTATGCGGATCAGGATTCCAGTTTATGGGACCAAAACCTAATTTCCAAGGGGGCTTACCATCTTCATCAAGCAGCTGTGGGAAATGAATTGACTTCTTTTCATTTGGAAGCAATGATTGCCTATTGGTATACAGTTCCCAATGAAAATGGAGAAAAATGGCAACGAATATTGGACCTTTATGACCAATTACTTCATTTAAAAAATGTGCCAGTTGTAGCGCTGAATCGTTTGTTTGCCTATTCAAAAGTAAAGGGTAACTTAACTGCAATCAAGGAAGCAGAAAAATTAGACTTTAGAGGTAATCGTTACTACCACGCCCTTTTGGGAGAATTATATCTATCTGTAAATCTCGATCTTGCAAAAGCTCATTTTGAAAATGCGCTATTTTACGCCAAGACACGTGCAGAAAAGGAAAGTATACGACGTAAAATAACTGCTCTTGCTATCAACAGATCACAAGATTTTGTAGGTTAAAGGTCCCTTGGCCTTTTTTCTTCCAGCTGCGTATATGTATAAGTATACTGATTTTGAATAGCTTTTGAGCTGGCGGGAACCTGCCAATGCCAATCTCATCCCAAATATCCGTATCTTACACCCCTACCCTTTACTTTGTCGGATTCTGCTCCCATATCCATCAAATCCATTTTCGAGCACAACCTTGCCTGGTTTCGGACTTTCCTTATCAGTACAATTTTATCAAGTGGAAAATAATCAAACCGTAATAGAAAGCGACGTGCCATTTGCCCACAGTAAAATCTGGCAGCTCAACAGAGATTATTACCAACATCACGGCATTGATGCATGGCGCGATGATGATGTTCCGAGTCATTTGACAACCAACGCAATGGTCGGCATGACGTACGCAAATCTGATTTTTGCATTTTTAAAAGACCTTGCATTCAATAAAAAAAGTCATGATATTGTGTATCTCTTGGAATTGGGTGCGGGACAAGGACGACTGGCTTTTCACGTACTTAAACACCTCACAGCATTGACTGAAAATTATGGGCAACCGCTTCCGCCATTCTGTTATGTATTGAGTGATATCGTTGAAGAAAATCTAAACTTCTACCTGGATCATGCTCAATTTAAACCTTACTTTGAAGCTGGCTTACTAGATGTTTGCTACTTTGATGGTGTATCATCAAAAGAAATGGATCTCAGATATAAGGCCCTCAAAATCAATCCTAAAGATCTCCAACAGCCCTTGGTTGTAATTGCAAATTACTTTTTTGATTCCATCCCAAACGATTTATTTTTCATACAAAGTGGCAATATTACACCTTGCAGTGTGACGCTGACTACTACCAAAAAAAATGAGGAAGAAAGCCAGCTCAAAGACATTCAAATTACATATCAAAGAATGGCGGGTAAAATTCCTTTTTATAAAAATAAAGGATTTAACGACCTCATTGGAGCATATACCAAAGACTTGTCGCACACTTTTTTGTTGTTTCCACAAATGGGTTTGCAGTGCCTGCTCAATTTGGACGGATTGTCGGATCATGGCATTTTTTTAATTTCCATGGACAAGGGTTTTCATGCCATGGAAGATTTGGATAAGTTTCCTGAACCCGAACTAATCACTCATGGAAGCGCTTCCTTTTGGGTAAATTATCATGCAATGGCTTCTTATTGTAATAATATGGGTGGCGAAGCATTATTGCCCAAAAATTCGTCCTTCAATTTGGAATTGGTGTCGCTTTTGATGACAAAAGACCATCTACAATTTCCTGAAACCAAAATGGCCTACACGCACTTTGTAAATGTTTTTGGGCCCGACGACTTCAACACCTTGAAAAAATGGTCATTCAAACACATCGAGACTATGACACTCAAAGAATGGATTGCCATTTTGAGGTTGAGTGCTTATGATTCGGTGATGTTTATTTCCTTATTACCTCGGTTGAAACAATTGTATCCAGAAATCAGCATCCATGAACGGCGACGAATTGCAAAAACATTCCACAAAACATGGGATATGTATTTTGCTTTGAATGAAAATTTTGATTTAGCTTTTGCCATGGCCGGGATATTTTATGATCTGGCATATTATGAAGATGCCATCACCTTTTTCAATCACTCCATGAATCTTTTTGGAAGCAGAGCTGACGCCCTTTACAACATTGCATTGTGTCATTATCAATTAAGACAAGATATACAATTTGAAAGCCTTCTTTTGAAAATTAAAAAAGAATTCCCCGACTTTATAAAAATCGGGGAATTGACAAATCTTGATCTTTCAGCAAAATGATGCTGTTATAATTCCATTTTTTTGAGTTGCTCTACGGCATAATTAGCTGCTCGAGCAGTCAAGGCCATATAAGTGAGAGATGGATTGACACAAGATGAAGAAACCATTCCCGAGCCATCTGTCACAAAAACATTTTTAGCACCCCAAACTTGACAATTGCTATTCAATACTGAAGTTTTAGGGTCTCTGCCCATTCTTGCACTACCCATTTCGTGGATACCAATACCTGGCGCTTTCTCTTTATTGTGGAAAGTATAAATGTTTTTAACCCCTGCTTTTTCCAACATTTCAGCAGCCTCGTCAACCATGGCTTTTCTCATTTTCCATTCGTTATCACCCCAGCCAGCATCAAAGTTGATGATCGGTAATCCCCACTGATCTTTTTTGTCAGTCAATGTGAATCTATTGTTTGGATCAGGTAGCGTTTCCCCAAAGCCTCCAAAATTGATGGTCCATGGCCCTGGTGCTGTTTGCGATTCTTTGAATGCTGCTCCAAATTCTTCTTCACTTTGTTCTCCTCTTCCACGAGCAGCACCACCTTGATATCCAAATCCACGCAAAAAGTCTCTTTTATCGTTGCCCCAATTCGTAAATCTTGGAATGTAAATACCATTGGGCCTTCTGCCAAAATAATATTTGTCATCAAAGCCTTCCACAACACCGCCAGCTCCCGCTTCCAAGTGGTGATCCATCAGGTTTCTACCCAATTGATCACTTTCGTTGCCTAATCCATTCGGATGCGTTTTTGAAGTAGACTGCATCATGATCCAAGCCGAATTGATTGAACTTGCATTCAAGAAAATAACCTTTGCAAAATATTCTTTTTGTTCTTTGGTATTCTGATCGATAGTCCTTACTCCGGTAGCTTTGCCAGATTCATCATCAAAAATAACCTGATAAACAATTTGATCATGAATCAAGGTGAGATTTCCCGTTTTTACTGCTGCTGGCAAGGTTGCTGCTTGTGTACTGAAATAAGCACCGTAAGGACAACCTCTACTACACCTGTTTCTGTATTGGCAAGTTCCTCTACCCAATGCCAAATGCTCTTCTGTAGGAGCAGTCAAATGCGCTGCCCTACCAATGATCAATTTCCTACCCGGGAAGTTTTTCTCTAATCCTTCTTTTACAAATTTCTCTGCACAATTGAGCTCCATAGCTGGTTGGAATACGCTGTCAGGAAGTACGTCTAGTTTTTCGTAAGACCCACTGATTCCGGCAAATTTTTCCACATAAGCATACCAAGGTTCAAGGTCTTTATACCTCAAAGGCCAATCAATACCTACGCCTTCCTCCAAGTTTGCAGTGAAGTCTCTTTCATTCCATCGATAGGACTGTTTGCCCCACATCAAAGACCTACCACCCGTGTGATATCCACGGATCCAGTCAAATCTACGAGTTTCCTCATAGGGGTGATCCACATCTTTTTCAAATAAATGTCTGATTTCCTCATTGGCGGTATAACCTGTTCTTGTTCCAGCCCAGTATTCTTCTTTTACTGCAGCTGTAGGCTTACCTCTATGCTCAAACTCCCATGAATCCATGGAAGCGGTTGTATATCCTGTGACGTGTTTGATCTCTCTACCACGTTCTATCATTGCTACTTTGAGCCCTTTTTCTGTTAATTCTTTTGCTGCCCAACCTCCAGATAACCCTGAACCAACTACAATGGCATCATAAGTTACCTCATCTTTTCCTTTACTTTGAAAATACATCGCTTGTTAATTTATATTTTGTGAAGAGGATTGGTTAAATGGCGTATGCTTTTTGGTCTGGTTTCAAATCAATGCAAGCATCATATCTACCTGGAATTGGAACATAATCCAATGCTTTAGTAGAGCCTGCTTCAGAGGTGAAATATCCAAAAAGGGTAAGTTCCTTGAGTATGTTGAAGAAAGGTGTAGGTACCTCAGCCACATCTTTTGCACTTTGGTTTTCCTTTACTGTACCGGTTTCTGAATCCACTACCTTTGCTTCCTGCTTGGCTGCATTTGCTTTAGCTTCGTCCTTTGCCATGGTACTCAACAATTTCATGACTTGATTTTTCTGGTCAGCTGTCAGGCTCACAAATTCACCGCCCAATTTTTTAGCTTCTTCACTTGCGGTTTTTAATCCCTGCTGGAAGTGAGCTTGCTGGATCGGCGAATAACAATCTTTGAGCATCAGTTCGATGAAAGGCCCAACACCTGCTTCCTTAGCACCCGGAGTATTTGTTTTTGGAATGATGACTTCTGCCAGCTCGGCAAGTAAATTTTGATCACTGCTGGAAAGCGAAAAAACTTCACTAGCAGTAGATGTGGATGTGGCTGCAGGTTTACAGCCCTCTAATACGGCAAAAACTGTCGGTGCAGAGACTACTCCCCCCATCAGCCAAGCCACTTTCTGTAAAGCGTCTCTCCTGTTCAATTTTTAACGATTTATGATTTCAAGAATATTGACAATGGTAAAATGAGATTTTTCAACCCTGATAGCCTCCTTACCTTAGTGTCAGTTTAACAATTTTGTAAATGTATCAGAAGATGCTGAAAAAGTCAAATGAAAACGAAATTTAATCTAGAAAATTGTTTTTTTGTAATACTGGTGAAGTGAGTTCATAAAGTTTGAAAGTTTGTCAAGTTCATAAAGTAGAAAGTTCATAAAGTAGAAAGTTTGTAAAGTGGAAAGTATTATGACTGGGTATTTGTAAAACTGCAGAACTGCTAAATTGCTGAATTGCTTAACTGCTGAATTGCGAAATTGCTGAATTGCCAAATTGCCTATTGCTGGCGAAGCCAATTGCCCATTGCCCATTGCTGGCGCAGCCAATTGCTCATTGCCCATTGCTGGCGCAGCCAATTGCCCATTGCCCATTGCTCACTCCCCAGGCAACTGCACCGATTGCCACTTTTCTCCCTTATTAAAAATAAAAATTCTACCGGGTACACTATCCTTGACTGTTACTTCAAAAGACAAATCACCGGTAACAACTTTGTACCGGTCAGATTCACTTCCATTCAATCCAGCGCCTTTTCGCCAAAACCAAGAGCCCCAACTAGCAATGTTTACCTTGATAGACTTGGGCGAAGTGATCTGTACGCCGACGCTGTCAATTGGTGAAGTGAGGTTGATTTCTGAGATATTGGTCATCTTTCCAGTGTAACTTCCTTTGCCAAGCCAGTCCAAACTTTCGTTGAATGTAACCCCGTCATTTCCATAATCGCGGAATAAATAGGCGCCATTCAAATTTTCTGGGACACACAAAAGTACCACTTCTTTATAGTCATAATAATCAAAGTCTTGGCACAAACGCTCGACAATAGTACCCGCATCTCGGGTAGTGCTGATCATCTTACTCAAGAAAAATGCATTCACCACCAAAAAGAAAATCCAAACATAAGCGTATGATTTTTTGAATGCAATGAAGAATAAGGTCGTGACGAATAAATACATATGCGGCGCTGCAAAGTAAGAATAGCGGTCATTTTCGTACCAGCCGATCCATACAAAAAACAAATTCAAAATGGGTAAAAGACCAAAAACAAAAGCGGCCATGGAAGCAATCAATACTTGTTTTAATCTTTTGTATTTTGTAGTGCGGTATAACATTGCAACTAAAAGACCAATTGCAAAAAGAAAAGCCAAACTTTTCCATAACTCAGACAAGATATTGTACCAACTTTCTTTGTAAGTAAACTTCCAAAAATGGCTTAGTAACAATATTTTGGAAACGTATTTGGCGAAGGTTGTTATCAAAAGCGTGGGCGAGAATTTGAGATGTTGCTCAGCGCCATAATGACCAATCCAAGTACCGATGGACAACTTTGTAAGGATAAAATAAGCGACCAAGAGTACCACATAAATCGGAACCAAACGATACCAATATCCTGCAAGTTGTTTCACATCTCCGCTTGCCCAAACTACAAGTGACAGATATATTAAAAAAATTGCAGGAGCAACCAAAGCCAGCTCTATCGTAAAAAGAGCAAGGATAAAAAACAAGAAGTGCAGATATAAAAATGGTTTTTTCTTTGTCAAATGATATCGGGTGAGGAAGTTGATGCCAAAGAAAACCAAAGCTGTACACAACAAGTAATGAAAGCAGGCATCCCAGGTGATGGGTTCAATGGCGTACGGTGAAAGTGCTGTGAAAATACCGGTAAATAGGGCTATTAATCCAGCGTGTTCGGGGTTAACAGTCTCTACTATCAATCGGAAAGTGCGGTATACCAAATAACAAACAGAAGCGTGGGTCAAAATAAAAATCGTGCCCATCACTGCAACATTTTTGCCGATCAATTTGAATAAAATAAAGTTGATCAGGTGGAAAAACTGATGCATGCCCGGATATCCAAAACAATTCCACACATCGCTGAAACTACTATCGCGATACCGATTGAGCCAACCCAGATAATCTGTGACATAACCATAATCTTTTGTGCTTTGGAATGTCAGAAAACAGACCAGTAAAAAGACAGGGTAAATCAAAAGTCGTAGTTGCATAAGATAGAATCCAGACAAAGGCAAATATATAGTGAATCTTGGCCATCTGGTTATTTGCTTGAGAGAAATTCCATTTTGATTTTGTTCGGGAAGGTTCAATAGCAGACCATTGAAGCAACAATATTTGGAAAATTCAAAGAAACTGATCGACCTACTAACCAATAACATTAAAATGCACGAACGAAGTAACCACGTAAAAGCTATTGTTCTTTTTTAATGTTTGACGAGAAACTAATAAAATACTAAAGCCCGTATATTTACCCCATTATCCAAAAGATAAAACAACATTATAAACACATGTTACAAATCCCTGGCCTCTTTATCATGGAAACACCCAATCGCGGAAAGGGTGTATTTGCTGGATTGCCCATTTCTGAAGGTGACAGCATAGAAGTATGCCACATCGTCAAGATTGCCAAAGCAGAAATTCCGATTATCCACAAAACAAGTCTTCATGATTATTATTTTTTGTGGGGTGAAGATTTGGAGGAAGCAGCCTTGGCACTTGGTTTTGGTTCATTGTACAACCATCAGTTATTTCCCAACGCCAACTTTTTCCTCGATCTTGAGAATGAAACGATAGACATTGTGGCCATCCGAGACATTGAGCCGGGTGAAGAAATTACGATCAATTATCATGGGGAGCCTGGAGATGAGGGCGAGGTTTGGTTTGAGGTTGGGTGAGATAATTACCAGATTGGAGCGTTTTTAAAAGATAGAAATAAAAAATTTATCGCATTCATTCAAAAACTAGCGGCAAAATATGGCAAAAAATAAAACCATTCATGTAAAAGGCACTGAAATTACAATTTTTCTAAATGAACAGTCAGAATATATTTCACTTACTGACATTGCCAGATACAAGGATATTGAAAGAACTGAAACCATTATCCAAAATTGGATTAGGAACCGGAACACAATAGAGTTGCTTGGTTTCTGGGAGCAATTATATAATCCCGATTTTAAACACATCGAATTCGATGTGTTTAAAAAACAAGCGGGCTTAAACAGTTTTACGCTCAACCCTAAACAATGGATTGAGAAGACCAATGCTATTGGCATTATTTCTAAGGCGGGCAGATATGGCGGAACTTTTGCACATAAGGATATTGCTTTTGAATTTGCTTCTTGGATTTCCATTGAATTCAAATTGTATATCATCAAAGAATTTCAACGTCTCAAAGAAGATGAAAACAACAGACTACAGCTCAATTGGAACTTGCAGCGCACCCTTGCCAAAGTGAATTATCGCATTCATACAGATGCAATAAAGGATATGATCATCCCAAAATTGCTGGAACAAAAAGACATCAATTTAGTGTATGCCAACGAAGCCGACTTATTGAATGTGGCGATGTTTGGTAAAACTGCACAACAATGGAGAGATGAAAATCCTTATGCAAAAGGAAATATAAGAGACGAAGCTACTATTGAGCAATTAGTAGTGCTCTCCAACATGGAAAGTATCAATGCAGTGCTCATTCACAATGGATTAGGTCAGTCCGAAAGACTTTTGCAACTCAACAAAATGGCTATTTCACAAATGAAATCATTGGTACAAAACTCGACGATTAAGAAATTAAAATAAAATTTTTAGACCGATCGTAAAACAAAAGTAAACGATCTCGTTGCATTTCCTTTATTACAAATTTTCTGAAGCCAATCTTAAGAAACGGTTAAGCTGATATAAATCAATGCGACATCATCTTTGCAAAAATTACAAATATGATTTCTGCAACCCATTTACATGCAATGGTTGTCCATTTTCCAATTGCTTTATTAATTGTTGGCTTTTGTTTTGAGGTAGTGAGCTTGTTCTTTAAAAAGGAATTCCTCCAAAAAAATGCCTTCTTCCTACTTTTATTAGGCACGTTTGGAGCCATTGCAGCATATCTTGCGGGTAATACTGCCGGAGCAGGCTTAGAAGAAGGTTCTTTATACACTGCAATGGCATTGCATGAACAGTCAGCAACCATTTCTTTGTTGTTTGCAATGATTGCAACTTTGGTTTATTCAACCATCTTTTACTTTAAATTTCATAAGCGTTGGCTCAAAGTCATCGCTGTTTTGCTTTTTGCGGGAGTAATTGGCAGCATTAGCAGAACTGGATATTTAGGAGGTCAATTGGTATTTAAACATGGGGCAGGTGTAGAACTTGCATTACCTGATTTCTCAAATCCTGTTGAGAAATGAGAAAAAGTATTAAAAGTTATTTATCTTAACATTATGAGAATTTTTATAGCGGAAGACGAAACAGCAATAGCCAGTTTTTTAAAAGAAGGACTGGAAGAAGAAGGTTTTGCTGTGGATGTTGCAATGAATGGCAGAGAAGCACTAGAATTGGCCATGACCAATTTGAATGAGTATGACATCATCTTGCTGGATTGGATGATGCCTGGTATGAGTGGTATAGAAATATGTAGAGCTATTCGTAAAGAAAACAAAACTATCCCGATTATTTTTTTAACTGCAAAAGATAGCGTGGATGATACCGTTTTTGGATTGGAAGTTGGTGCCAATGATTATTTAAAAAAGCCCTTTGCTTTTGAAGAATTAGTAGCTCGCATTAGAGTTTTGTTGCGTAATAAAACTGGTGAACTCAATATTTTTGAAACAGAAAATATAGTATTAAATACCGAAGCCCACCTGGTCACAAAAAATGGACAGCCCATAGAACTTACTCAGAAGGAATTTGCATTGTTAGAGTACTTACTTCGCAATAAGGGAAAGGTTTGCAGACGTTCGAGAATCATAGAAAAAATATGGGATATTCATTTCGACAAAGACACTTCAGTGATTGATGTTTTCATCAATGCCTTGCGAAGAAAATTGGATACCAAAGACAACGAATCATTCATTCAAACCATCCGTGGCGTAGGTTACCGGGTAAATGATCATTGATGAAACTAAGTTTTAAAAAACGTATTGCACTTTTTAATACTTTGGCGGTTGCTTTAACTACAGCTATTGTTTTCATTATTATTTATGCAGTCGTGCATATAAGTTCATACCGCCATCTTGATAGTGATATTTTACTGGAAAAAGAAGAAATATTAAGTACTCTTTACTGGAGAGGTGATAGTATCATAACCAACAAAATGCTTGAGTGGGAAGTGGTTGAGCATGAAAAAGTAGAAGTCAATCCTACTTTTATTCAAATTGTAGACAACAGAGACAGAATGATATTCAAATCTGCAAATCTCCAATCAAACCTTTTTTTATTTAATCCCAAAATTAAAAAAGAATATTTTTACAATACCGAAATAGATAATCAAAGACTTCGGCTTGGTCAATTTCCTGTAATAAATGACCAAGGAATAATAATTGGTCAAATGACTATAGGTGTATCTCAACAGGAATCTTACTATGTGATAAATAATCTACTTATTACACTCTGTATCGCATTCCCAATTTTAATACTAACCCTTTATTTGGTAATTTACTTTGCCGCCTCCAAAGCCATCGCACCTGTTCAGCAGTTAATCACTACCGCTGCTGGAATTAATGATTCTAATATAGATACACGATTGCCATTACCCGAAAATGAAGATGAATTATACCAGTTAACAAGTACCATTAATGAATTGCTAAGCAGAATAGGCAGTAGTATGCAGCAGCAAAAACAATTCACGGCCGATGCTTCACACGAAATAAGGACACCGCTTGCCGCGATCCGAGGCACACTTGAGGTTTTACTCCGTAAAAAAAGAGAGCCAGAACATTATGAGGAAAAAATAAAAGATGTAATTGCACAAACTGATAGACTCAATCAATTACTTGACCAATTGTTACAGCTTGCCCGACTGGAATCAAGCTCAATTAAAAAAGAAACAATTAATTTGAGTAAATTAATAAAAGATTCGGAATTAAAATTTGACAAACAATTAATGGAGAAAGCAATGCGGGTCAAGTCTTCAATAGCTGAAACTGTTACTGTTCATGCCGATGCTTTTTTCTTTTCTGTAATCATTGACAATCTCTTGAGTAATGCCATAAAATATGGAAAGCCTAATGGAGATATTAATTTTAGTTGGGAATTTGATACTAAAACCTTCTCTATCACAAATGATGGCCCTGAAATTACGCCACAACAAATACAATTTTTATTTAATCGGTTTTATCGCACTGATGATTCAAGAAGTTCGATAGTTCCTGGAAGTGGTTTAGGGCTTTCCATTGTCAAAAAACTGGTAGACTTACAAGACATTGTAATCGATGTGAGTAACAAATCTAACAGAACTACATTTTCACTTCAATTTCCATCATAATCTTTAGCGTATCTTAAGAATGCCCAAAGGCTAATCAAAGAGTAGTAATAGCACTTTTGTTTTATAAATTATTTAAAACAAATAAAACAAAAATTAAAAATGAAAAAGCTATTAATGATCCCGATTATGGTATTTACTCTTGGGGGTTTTTGGTTGACTTCTTGTCAAAATGCCAATACAGATGCAGCAATGAAAGCCCCTGTGCAAAGCAATGAAGGAATCGCCGCTCAAAACACATCTCAAGAAAGTAATGGTGTGGAAGGAATGGAAAACGAAGAGGTGGAAATTGAAAAAACTTCCATTACAGAACCAGCTATTTCGGCTGCAAATAAAAGTGCAACCTCGAAAACTACAGATAATATGCAGAATGCCTTCAAAGGTGAAACAAATGCAAGTGCAAAGTATGCAGCATATTCCAAAAAAGCTGAACGGGAAGGATACCACCAAATTGCATTGCTTTTTAAAGCTGCTTCTACTTCAGAAAATATTCATGCCAATAATCATAAAGCAGTTTTGCAGGAATCAGGTCTTACCGTTCCAGTGATTAAACCAGCATTTACTGTTAACACCACAGAAGTCAATCTACAGGATGCGATTGGAGGTGAATCGTATGAAATAACAACCATGTATCCGGACTTTATAACCGTTGCTAATACTGCTGGAAATCAATTGGCCATGATCAGTTTAAATTATGCTTATAAGACAGAGAAAAAGCATAAAGTATTCTATGAGGCAGCATTAATGGCTTTGCAAAACAACGATGTGAAATCCAAACCAACGGTATTTTTGTATGTCCTACTTGTGGTAATACTTATGAAACAAAAGGGTCGGCACGTTGCGGAATTTCCATGACAAGCAACGAGAAATTTATAAAAATTACTTCACAACAAAATATATAATCATGAGCCAAGTACATTTGCATTTGCTGATCACACACCTTCCAATTTTCGGAAGCCTTATAGGAGCCCTCGTGTTAGGGTATGGCCTTTGGGTAAAGAGTAATCAAACCAAAAATGCTGCATTTTTTATCTATATTATTTCTGCGATTGGAGCGGGAATCGCATACTTGACAGGCGAAGGAGCAGAAGAAGCGGTAGAAAATATTCAAGGTGTATCAGAAAATATGATAGAACTCCACGAAGAGGCTGCTATGCTTGCTTTAATAAGTTTGATTGCCTTAGGAGTCATGTCATTGGTTGCTTTATTTGTCAGCCGCTATAAAACTTCGTTGATAAAGACTGTTTCCATTGCCGTGCTTTTATTGTCACTTATAAGTTTTGGACTCGTTGCAAGAACTGGCTATCTTGGGGGCCAAATAAGACATACAGAAATTGGCAACGTTGCTGTGCAGAGCAACGCAGGAGTGGAAAGTGGAGAAATGGATGATGACTAGTAATTTAGCTACTTTTTAAGACCGGTACTGATGCCATAAAATAAATCCTTCATTTGATTGAAGGATTTATTTTATTTTTATGATATAATGATTGAAAAAAGCTAGTGCTGCAAACTAATCTGAAAGCAGCATATAGATACTAGCTTTCTTTAATATTGCGTTTTTTGGCCAATGTTCTCATGTAAACAACCTAGATCTTTATGAAGATTAATTTTTATTAATGGATTAATTGGAAATTTATATTGCCTCAGAACATTCACTCCGAGAGATTTTGGTACAATTATAGTGGAAGAAAAGAAGCTTAGAATGGTATTGTATAATGACAAAACTTGAAAACAATTGGAGACAAAAGTCTCTAGAGAATTTGGAAAAGGTGTATTGGGGACATCCGCAATATGACAGTCATTTAGTAATTAGATCCCATGAAATTAGAAAGTTACCGTTATCTGAATTGAATAATGACGACATAGCAATGATGATCAGGCAGCAATTTAGCCTTGATTATCTTGTTCCTTTAGCTATTGAAAAATTAGAAGTAGACCCTTTGGCTTTTGGAGAATGCGGTACAGAAGGTGCAATCATGGAGGCCATTCTAAAGATTGATGCTGACTTTTGGATGATCAATGAAGGGTACTGGACGATTGTAAAAAGAATATTGGACAATTATGCTGAATGCTGGAGTTTTAAAAATCAAAATAAGTTTGAAATTGCGAATCCTAATGCAACAAAGTAAGTTTAAAACTTTATTTAACTTCACAAATCATGACAGAAAAGCAAATTGAGCGCATAAAATTAAAAATTGCCAGATATAAAAAAGCGCTTGCTGAAGACAAAAAATTCTGGGGCGGATATTACCATGATGGTCGCGGTATTCGATACGAAATTCCTGCAGAATATATAAAACTGAAAGACTATAAATCAGGTTTAAGATATTTAAGATGGTTTGATAGAACTTTTCCTGATGACGCTGGTTGGCCTACTTTTTTATTTGAATTAACTTTGATCTTATTCAAATGTGGCAAATTCAAGGAAGCTGAGGAAAAAGTCAACAGAACTTTTTTTTCAAACATTTATCTTTTTGATAAATTTCTGGAAAAAGAACCTTTGCATTTTGACAAAAGTGAAGGCGCAAACAGGGATTTTGAAATGATCGAAAAGTATTTTCCTTATTCAAAAAGGGAACCTGAATTGGAAGATTTTGCTATTTGGGTTGAAAAACTTTTGAACGAAAAAGCATTTTTAGACAAGGCAAATGAATTTTTAGAAATAGAATTCAAATTAAAAACAGAACCTTTTGGTGAGGAAAGGACTCAATTATTAAATAGACGTGCTATAATTGTATATGGTTACCTACCCACTTATGATGAAGAAGAATAGACGTGATATGGTACTCAAGGAGCAAATAAGTTTCTAAAAACCGAAAACCTGAAAACTGACCACTGACCACTGAAAACTGACAGCTGACCACTGAAAGCTGAATACAATCTTTTATCTTTAACAATTTTATTTCTGGAAAATTTTTGCTCGTGGCCCGAGACTCGATGCTCGAGGCAAAAGACCTTCACCCAACATAAATTGATATCATGATTAAAATACTATCCTTAATGATCGCCTCAATGGTCTTAATTTCTTGTCAAAAACAACCAAAGGAAAGTGATGTACTTTATAAATCTGATGCCTTTACATTATATAAAAACAAAGTTGTACAAGGAGACAATTTAGCAGAAGTTGTATCACCTACACACCTCAAATCAAATTATAGAAGTCCTGCAAGTACAACTTTTTCTAGCCTGATAAAATTCAAGTTTTCCATCAATGAAAAGGACAATGAACTCGCTCCTGGAGTAGATCATTGGGTGATTATTGACAAAAATCAAACGGAATCGGATTTAATCAAATTTGGTGAAATACCGCAACCAACGCCTGAGAATCCCGGGACTTATTTGTCTACTAATCATAAATATACTTTCAAAGTCGATATGTCTCCCGTTTTAGAACAGTTTGAAAAGCAAGGATATTACCAAGCCTACGATGGTTCTAAAGTGGCTAAGGCTGATTTTAAAGGCTTTTATGTCGCGGGAGGTTCTGAACCCTTGTCGTGGGACTTTGTAAATTTGGGAAATAAAGGTTTGAAATTAGAACCTACAAAAGAGGCTAATATTTATAGTTTGACCGTCACCTTCAATCCTTACAATGAAGCAGATGTGCAAGATATAGAATGGCAACTGTCTGAAGATATTTCTAGCCGTCCAAAATATAGCTCTGATCAACCAATAGTCGACGCCCTATTTAATTTATCATTGGAGGAAGCAATCCAAAATATTGAAGCAGATAGCACGCTGAGAACCGGTGCAAAATGGGGCGGAGTTTGGACACGAGATGTGAGTTATTCCATTTTATTGACTTTTGCCTACCACGAACCCGAAGTCGCAAAAATTAGCTTGCGAAAAAAAGTGAAACGGGGTAGAATCATTCAAGACACTGGTTCTGGTGGTGCTTGGCCTGTTTCTTCAGATAGGACTACTTGGTGTTTGGCTGCCTGGGAAATTTATAAAGCCACCGGCGATCAAGCTTGGTTAGACGAAGTTTATCCCATCATTAAGAATAGTTTGGAAGACGATTACAAGACTATTTATGATGCTAACATTGGTATGTATTCTGGAGAATCTTCGTTTTTGGATTGGCGAGAACAAACCTATCCCAAATGGATGGACAATCGGGATATTTATGGATCTCACAATTTGGGAACAAATGTGGTGCATTATCAGGCGCACCAGATTTTAGCTGAAATGGCAAAACTCAAAGGCGAAAATGGAAAAATCTACAACGATAGGGCTGAAACTATAAAAAAGTCCATCAACGAATATTTCTGGATGAAAGACAAAGGGTATTATGGGCAATATTTATTTGGCCGCTCAGATTTGATCTTGTCACCACGATATGAGGCATTGGGCGAAGCACTGGCGATTTTGTTTGACGTTGCAGACGATGAAAAAGCGGCTTCCATTATTTCAAAATCTCCCTTAACTACATTTGGTGTTACTTGTATTTATCCACAAATTCCAGGAATTCCGCCCTATCATAACAACGGCATTTGGCCATTCGTGCAATCTTATTGGAACTGGGCAGCTGCAAAAACGGGCAATGAGGAAGTTTTAAATCATGGTTTAGCCAGCGTTTACCGAGCTTCTGCTTTGTTTTTGACAAATTATGAAAACATGGTTGCTCAAACCGGCGACTTTTTGGGAACAGAAATCAATTCACATCGCATGTTGTGGAGCATGGCAGGCAATATGGCCATGGTTTACAGAATCTTTATGGGTTTGGAATTTCAAAATGATGGTTTGTATTTTAATCCCGTATGTCCAAAAGTTTATGGAGGCACCAAAAATTTATCCAATTACAAATATCGAAATGCCACTTTAAACATAACTGTCAAAGGACATGGCACTAAAATCAAAACGGTGACCATCAATGGCAAGCCATCAAAAGCTGCTTTTATACCAAAAGATGCCACAGGAAACCAAGAAATCATCATCGAATTGGCATATAATGAGTTTCCGAATGCTGGAATGAATATGATGGATAATCACTTTTCACCACCAACCGTTTTGGCAAAAAAAGATGGTGCTGTTTTAAACTGGCAACCCATTGAAGATGTAAAGGAGTATCGTATTTATAAAAATGGAAAATTGCTTCAAACAACAAATGAAACTCAATTAAATATACCAGAAGAAAATTACGCATCCTACATGGTATCTGCCGTTGATGCTTTAGGTTTTGAAGGATTTGCATGTGAACCAATGGTATTTGCAAAAAATGAAATCAAAATTGAAATAGAAAATATTGCTAGCCCATCCAAATTGCCTTATACTAATTTTTCGGGTAAAGGTTTTGTGGAAATTTCACTTTCAAAAAACAAAGAGATTACCATAAAAGTTGAAGTTGAAAAAGATGGCATGTATATTTTGGATTTCAAATATTCCAATGGCAATGGACCTTGGAATACCGATAATAAATGTGCGATTCGCAGTTTAACGGTCAATGATCAGTATGAAGGTGTGATGGTCTTTCCACAACGAGGACAAAATGAATGGTCAGACTGGGGGTATTCCAATGAACGGAAAGTGCATTTAAAATCAGGAACAAATATCGTAAAACTTCATTTTGAAGATTGGAATAATAATATGAATGTTGATGTAAATACGGCCATGTTGGATTATATGAGGCTAATAAAAATTTGATACAGCTGAATAGTTAATTTAAAATCCACCCTAGAAAGTTATTCAACACTAGGTAATGGCTATCTATTATCACCAATCAAAATCACAAACGTCAAAAATTACATTAACTTTGATAACTAAATTATCTAAAAATGGCCAAACAAGTTTTTCTAAATTTTGCAGTACAAGACGTTCAAAAATCAATGGACTTTTATACTGCCCTAGGTTTTACAAACAACCCCCAATTTTCTGATGATTCTGGAAAATGTATGGTGTGGAGTGATCACATTTATGTTATGTTACTCAATCATGAGAAGTTTGCTAGCTTTGCCACAAAGCCAATTGCAGACACCAAATCTAGTCTGGCAGGATTGTTTGCATTATCAGTTGAGAGCGCTGATGAAGTAAATTCTATCATGGAAAATGGACTAAAGGCAGGAGGTATAGAACCATGCGAAATTAGAGATTATGGTTTCATGCAGCAGCGAACCATTGAAGATTTTGATGGACACACTTGGGAAATTTTCTTTATGGATATGTCAAAAATGCCGACGTAAGCTCCTCAGTAAAAATAGAAATCGCTTAAGCCTGTTTTAAACAAATTACTTATTCACCTCAAATTCCACATGGATTAAACACAAAAGCAATATTTGGCTTTCAACAACAGATGAATAAAGACTTAATATTAAGAGAGAAATTAGCTTTACAACGGACAATACTTGCAAATCAGTCTACTTTGTTAGCTTTTCTGAGAACAGCCATGTATTTTTTGGTTGCGGGTATCAGTATCAATAATTTTACAACTATAAAATATGGAAATTATATTGAAATCGTTTTCATAGTCGTATCAGTCTCCCTTTTTATCATAGGCATCATCAATTACAATCGCCAAAAAAGAAAAATCATTGAAAGCGAAAAACACATAGGAGACTACAAAGTTGAATATGAAACAACAAAAGGTTAAGTAATAAATGAAAAAATTATTATGTCAAACATTGATTTAATCATTGAAGAAAGAGCAACAGAAATTGGTAATTTTTTGGTGGGAAGACTCCTCCCATTTCGTCAAAAGCGCATGGTAGGTCCGTTCATTTACATTGACCACATGGGGCCAGTAAAATTGAATGAACGCAATAATTTTGATATATTACCTCATCCACATATTGGTCTTTCTACGCTGACATTTTTATTTGAAGGAAGTATTATGCACCGTGATTCTATTGGCAGTGCCGTAGAAATAAAACCGGGAGCAGTGAATTTGATGACAGCAGGAAAGGGAATCGTACACAGTGAACGAAGCCCGGAACACCTTCGTGATTCTGAGACATACTTACATGGTTTGCAAATTTGGATTGCACTGTCTAAACAACTGGAGCAAATGAATCCTGAATTTTTTCATACTTCTGCTGATGAAATTCCAACATGGGAACAAGATGATGTCCAGTTTAAATTAATTGCTGGAGAAGCATTCGGTCGCAAATCTGCAGTCCCGGTTTATAGTAAACTTTACATGATTGAGATAAAAAATAAAACGGAAAGGCAACTGGCGATTGGTAAGCATTTATATGGTGAATCAGGTCTTTACATTCTATCTGGTGGCGTAGAAAGCGATGGAAATATTTACGAATCCAAACAAATGTTGGTGACCAAGGATAGTCAATTATGCGCATTTACCATACAGGCAGACTCAACGATTTATATTTTTGGAGGTGAACCTTTTGCCGAAGAACGTTTTATTGATTGGAATTTTGTGGCGACAAATAAAGTTTTAATTGATGAGGCTAAACAAAGGTGGAAGGACCAAAAATTTGAAAAAGTAATAGGTGACGAGTCGGAATTTATACCTTATCCAAGCTTTCCTAAAAAATAAATTTCACCTTGAAGATATGCCAGAATTATTGGATATTCTAAACCTATAATTTGTAATTCATAATAAAGAGTTCGTAATAATAAATGGTAAATAATTTGCAAATAGATTTTACAATACTCTTAGACCTGATGGGCACATTTGCATTTGCAATAAGTGGAATAAGATTGGCCTCAGGTAAACATATTGATTGGTTTGGTGCGTACATCATTGGTTTGGTAACTGCAATTGGTGGCGGCACTTTGAGGGATTTATTGCTGGATGTCACTCCTTTTTGGATATTGGATGGCAAATACTTTCTTACTACAGCGGTGGCACTATTAGCAACATTGTTATTTAAAGAGAAATTATTTAAATGGGGAAGTACATTGTTTTTATTTGACACGATAGGTCTTGGTTTTGTCACCGTAGTTGGTATTACAAAAAGTATAGATGCCGGACTTCCATTTTGGGTTTGTATCATCATGGGAACTATTACAGGTTCGGTGGGTGGTGTTGTAAGAGACATTATTTTGAATGAAGTTCCTTTGCTTTTACAAAAAGATATTTACGCACTTGCCTGCGTTGCAGGAGGAGGTGTTTATTTTATTTCTAAATACCTTAACTTCCCATCTGGAGTTACAGAAATTATTGCTGTTACAACAGTGATTGTTTTCAGGTTGGTGGCAGTGAAGTTTCATATTCATTTACCTCAATTGCAACCTATAAGCGATAAATTGAATGATGAGTGATTATTTGAAGTTGATGAAGTCATCGATTTAAGAATTTCCAGACTATAATAAACAGATATCTCATTAAACTTCTAATCTATCTAAAATTAAATTATTTATTTTAACGTATTTTTTGAAGTACAAAATTTGATGAAAGTAATCAACATTCATAAAAGAATAATTGCTCAACCAATTTCAGAAATTGGATTATTGCTCAATACATTGGCAACAGATAATGACCAAATTTTAGCTACTGATAAATGGCCAAGGATGAAATTGGATAATGGTTTGCACATAGGATCAAAAGGAGGGCACGGTCCAATTAAATATTTCGTTACCGATTATCAAATCAATAAATCCATTACATTTCAATTTGATATGACAGGATTTGACGGTTTCCACAAGTTTGAATTAACGGAGGTGGAAGCTGATAAAACAGAACTTTTTCACGTAATTGATATGAGCACTAGTGGTTTCGCAACCCTAAAATGGATGCTAGTTATCCGTTGGTTGCATGACGCATTCATTGAAGATGCTTTTGATAAAGTTGAAAATTATTTTACACAGGAAAAAAAACTGAGTGAATGGAATCTGTGGGTAATAATTTTACGAAAAGTTATGAAACGAAAGGGGAATAAGAAAGTGGAATGATTTATTTTTAGGTTGCATACAATGAGTAATTGAAATGGAAGATATTGAAATAAAAAAAGTAACCATCCACGACATTGACCAATTACAAAAAATTGGGCAACAAACTTTTTTTGAAACTTTTTCAGCTGTAAATTCTGAGGAGAATATGACGAAGTATTTGCAAGAAGGATTTTCAAAAGAAAAATTGACTACTGAACTTTGCAATACAAACTCTGAATTTTATTTTGCTTCAATGGAAGGTCAAATAATAGGTTACCTAAAACTCAACTTTGCACAATCTCAAACAGAACTACATGATGACGAGTCTCTTGAGATTGAACGTATTTATGTTTTGAAAGACTTTCATGGTAAAAAGATTGGGCAATTATTATATGAAAAAGCGATAGAAATTGCACGAATTAATAAGTTGGAATTTATTTGGTTGGGCGTCTGGGAAGAAAATCCTCGAGCTTTAAATTTTTATAAGAAAAACGGTTTTATAGTATTTGGCAAACACATTTTCAAACTTGGAAATTCGGAGCAAATTGACCTTATGATGAAACTAAAATTGACTGAATAAATCACCAAAAAAATGATTCTTTAGAGCCTAAAACATACTAATTATTCAATGCAATAAATACTTTTAGGACGTCGGATATTTGGACAAGAATTAAATATGGTCTACATTTAGGCTGTAACCTGTCAACGCAGGTTCAGTTTATGCTTAAAATAACAAAATTACCTAACCCCTTTTTCATGAACAAATCAATCAAATACTTTTTCCTTATAGGAATAGTGTTGGGAATACATTGTTTTGGCCTTGCCCAATATTCTGTAAATGCTGCAGGAGGAGATGTTTTTGGAGCAGGAGGATCAGCTAGCTACTCTGTAGGACAAATAGTCTACACTACTATTGGGGCAAATGGCACAACAGTAGCCCAAGGTGTACAGCAGGCAGCTCAGATGCAAATCATACCCACTATGTCGGAATGGGGTTTCATAATTTTGCTTTTACTTTTTATCATTGTAGGGGTACAAAGTTTAAAAGTAAAAGAAGATAGGAAATTGATAAGTTCACCAATCTTCATCGCCGGGAAAAGGGCTGGATTAACAAATAAGATATTAAAAAAAAGATAGCTGATGAATAAGCTCTTATTACCCATATTTTTGCTCTGTGCTTTTGTGGTAACCGCAATAGCGCAGGCACCACAAAAATTTAGTTATCAAGCAGTGATTCGAGATGGTGCAAATAATCTGGTAATCAATCAAAATGTTGGTTTGCGCATAAGTATCCGTCAATCGACTTCTGGAGGTACGATTGTATATCAAGAAACCCACGCAGTAATGTCTAATACCAACGGACTAGTTAGTTTGGAAGTTGGAGGCGGAACACCAACAATGGGTACTTTTGCAAGCATCAATTGGGGTGCTGGACCTTATTATCTTCAAACTGAAATTGATCCTACGGGTGGAACAACATACACCATAATGGGTACTACAGAGTTGATCAGCGTGCCATACGCCTTATATGCAGCAAACAGCCCTGCTGGCCCTATTGGGGCAACAGGAGCAACAGGACCCGCTGGCCCAACAGGAGCAACAGGCGGTACTGGAGCACAAGGTGTTGCAGGTGCCACTGGCGCAACGGGTCTACCTGGAACTACAGGCCCAACAGGAGCAATTGGATTTACAGGTGCTATTGGGGCAACGGGTGTCACAGGAGTCACAGGCGCAACAGGAGCCACTGGTCTTACAGGAGTTACCGGCCCAACAGGAGCCACTGGTCTTACAGGAGCAATTGGACTCACAGGTGCTATTGGGGCCACTGGTGCAACTGGTATAACAGGGGCAACAGGAGTGACTGGTGCAACTGGCGCACAAGGTGGTATTTTAGCTTTTGCCCAGTTTTTTGCATTGATGCCACCAGATAATGCTGCGACAGTGGCAACAGGCTCAGACGTTGACTTTCCACAAGATGGACCATTAAGTGGTACCATCACTCGCACATCTCCGAACTCATTTAATTTACCGGATATTGGTACTTACATGGTTAGCTGGCAGGTAAGTGTAAGTGAACCTGGCCAACTTATATTAACACTAAATAGTGCTGATCTTGCCTATACGGTGGTTGGACGTGCAACGGGTACATCTCAAATTACAGGTAATAGTTTAATAACCACGACAACTGTAAACAGTATTCTGACGGTAAGAAATCCAGCAGGAAATTCTACAGCTCTCACTATTACCCCATTAGCTGGTGGAACACGTCCTGTCTCAGCTTCGTTGACAATTTTGCGCATACGATAAAGGAGAAATTACCCTTTATTTAATATTCAAAAAGGTGGTTTGGGTTTTAAGTGTGAAAACATAAAACCCAAACCAAGTTTTACCTAAAGAGAATTTCTGCCAAAATTAAATAAGAAGACTATATTCATGCATTCAATAATTACATTTACAGTCAAGATTTGGAAGTATACCTTAAACCAATCCTTTGATTTCTAATTTACTTGCATTATTATGTCTAAAATTTCTTTCAGCGGTATTATAAAAAAAGAGATATTCATCCTCATACTAATCATCGTTGTAGCAATTCTCACTTATAGCAATCATTTTCACAATAGTTTTCATTTTGATGATTCGCATACCATTCAAGAGAACATACATATCCGATCACTGAGTAATATTCCTCAGTTTTTCTACAAACCGGAAATGTTCAGCGCCTCTCCTTCGCATTGGGGACTACGGCCACTGGTCACAACTACCTTAGCCTTGGATTACCATGTGGGAGGAGGATTGGATCCCTTTTATTTTCATGTTTCCAATTTTGTATACCACATCCTCATTGTCCTGTTGTTATTTGTTTTATACAAGCATTTCTTCACTAAGATTGAGCATCAAAACGACTGGATAAGAACTGCTTATCTATTTGGAGTAGCTTTATTTGCCTTACATACTGTCAATGCGGAAACCATTAATTATGTGATTTCGAGGTCAGATTTACTTTCCACTTTGTGCATTGTGGCATCTTTTTGCTTGTTTGTCATCAAACCAGGGTTGCGGAAGTATTATCTCTACATCTTGCCTGCCATTTTGGGCGTAATGGCCAAAGAAACTGTCTCAACGTTACCTATTTTGCTTTTCTTCTATGTTTTGCTGTTTGAGGAAAATATGGATTTAAGAAAATTATTCATTAAAGAAAACCTGAAATTAGCACTTGGAGTGTTTTTGTCTTTACTGCCTTTGACGCTCAGTATAGCAGCGCTACAATATTACACCTTGAGTATGGCGTCTGATTTGTCAGCAGGTATTTCAAATCCAATTCTTCCATATTGGCGCACTCAATCTTACGTTTGGCTTCATTATTTCATTGCCTATTTCTTCCCATTTAATCTGAGTGCAGACACTGACCTTTCCATCATAACCAATCCATTCGATACCAGAGTTTTGAGTGGTTTTACTTTTATTATATTGCTGATTATAGGGATCATTAAAACTTCCTCAAAAAAGGAGTGGCGTCCCGTAACAATGGGTTTGATTTGGTTTGGAGTTGCTTTACTTCCTACTTCTTTAGCTCCTTTGGCAGAAGTAATGAATGACCATCGGATGTACTATCCCTTCATTGGGTTGAATCTAGCGGTTACTTATGCTTTAGTCTTGTTTATAAGCAATTATGAAGAGAAAAATTCTGTTAGTACTTGGATCAAACCAACCATACTTACAATATCATTAATGATTCCCGCTGCCTATGCATTTGGTACCTATCAGCGCAATAAAGTATGGAAAGATGCCGAATCCCTCTGGTACGATGTCACACTCAAAAGCCCTCAAAATGGGCGAGGATTGATGAATTATGGTCTCACTCTTATGGCAAAAGGTAGGTATCCGGAAGCGCTTGATTATTACACTAGAGCTTTGACTTATACACCATATTATACTCACCTACACATCAATTTAGGCATCGTATATGGAGCTATGGGTAATCATGCAAAGGCGGTGGAGAGTTTTCAAAATGCCCTAAAATACGGGAATGGCAACTACCTTCCCGATTATTATTATGGACAATATCTTTCAGACCAAGGAAGGAAAATCGAAGCCAAAGATTTTGTAGAAACTGCATTTAAGAAAAATCCTTACCATTTACCTACAAGCCATTTATTGATGAATTTGTATGCAGCGTTGGGCAATACTGCACAATTAAATACACTAGTCGATGAAACATTGGCTCGATTGCCTCAAGACGAAGTAGCCCTGCGATTTAAAAATGGGAATGTGCAAATCAATCAATCAACTTCTATTGATGTAGGAGTCGACGAGTCTGATTTGTCAGCTCAAAAATTGCTAAATTTGAGTTTGGAATATTACCAGCAACAGAAATATGAGGAATGCATAAAGGCTTGTCAGGAAGCTCTCAAACTAAAACCAGATTTTGCCGAAGCCTACAATAACATATGTAGCGCTCACAACGCCTTAGGAAATTGGCACTTAGCCATTGAAGCTTGCGAGGAAGCTGTACGGTTAAAACCAGACTTTCAACTGGCTATAAATAATATGAATTATGCGAAAAAGCAATTGATGGAATGATAGAGCCAGAAAAAAATATTCCGACAACCAACGACAAAGCATATTCAGATTATTTGGATAAACCCGAAAAGATATGGTGGAAAAGGCTATTGGACGTACAAATGCCATATCGTTGGCACATCAAGTCTTTGCAGCCCGGCTTTGTTTTGGATGTAGGCTGTGGTATAGGACGTAATCTCCTCCATCTGAACGGTCATGGCGTCGGTATTGATCACAATGAAATATCAGTTGAAATAGCCGTCACGAAGGGCTTAAAGTGTTTCACAAATCTGGGTTTTAAAAAAAGTAAGTTCTACAACAAAAATTTATTTGATTCCATTTTACTTTCTCACGTTGCAGAGCATATGGAAGAAAAGGATGTTGTGTCTTTGATGTCTGAATATATGCCTTTGCTAAAATCAGGCGGAAGGGTCATCTTTATCACTCCACAAGAAAAAGGTTTCAGCAGTGATCCTACCCATGTTCAATTCATGGATTTTGCGGTTCTTAATCGAATTATCCAACAGCTCAAATTAGAAAAAGAAAAGCAATATTCCTTCCCATTTCCTCTATTTTTGGGCAAAATATTCACCTATAATGAGTTTATTCTCATTGCCAGAAAGTTGTAAAAACTGGTCGAAATTATATTCGATTAAGTTTTATTCAACTTTGGTATGAATGGTGTGTCCATGGATGTAAAACTTCATCAAAAACTTTGCTATGGTTTTGCCCCAAATAGAAGTAAAAATAGCTAGTTCTTCCTTGTACCTCATCCCAGATTGAATTTGTTGGTAGGTTTCAGTTCCAGAGTGAATGCGGTGACTGATCAATTTTTTATTTAAATAACAGAAATATCCAGACTTTTCTGACAATTGCAACCATGCATACCAATCCAGTGCAACCCTGTATTGCTTTGAAAATGTAAAGTCAAGTATTAAATCTTTGTGAAAAGTCACTGATGAACAACATATAGGCGTCCCCAAAGACAAAATAGCTTTTTTGATGATTTTTGATGATATATTCGGCATCAGTAGGAATGGAGAAAGTAGCAGTTTTTTAACGATTGCATGAAAAGTTACTTGTGATCGGAAATTCTTACCAATCATTTCCTGATAATTAGTAAAAAGGATAATTATTCGTTTATTTGTGTTTAGCTCAATTCGCCTCATGATACTTTCAGTGTAATCAGGTTGGAAAATTTCATCTTGATGAGCTAATGTAACAAAAGGAGTATTGGCCTGAGCAATGGCAAAATTCCAGTCTTCAGCTATTCCATTATTTCCGATAGGATTAATTTGGAGGGTTAAATGATGTTTTTGGGCAATTTCCAAGATAAATTCTGAGGGTGTAGAGGTGGTGATGAGGATTGTGCTTTTCACCGATTGGTTCAGTAAAGATTGGATACATTCCTCCAAATATGGCGAATTGCCAAAAGCTGGAATAATAAAAGTATGCTTTTCCGTCATGATGAAAAAATACATTTTGCTGGTGCAATGATATTATTTTTAATCTTTATGAAGGCATTACCTTGGTAATTGTAAAATAACTTTTGAATTGGACGCAGATAAAGGACTAAAGAATAATATACAAGACTCAAAAGTATTGTTGGTCATTCCATGTTATAATGAGGAATCCAATGTTTTAAGTTTGTACGAATCCATACAAAAAGCACTTCCATTTGCTGGTATGGTGGTAGATGTTTTATTTATTGATGATTGTTCAAACGACAAAACCAGAGATGTTTTAATTGAAAATGACATGCCCCATATTGCTTTAGCGGTTAATTTGGGAATCGGTGGTGCTGTGCAAACGGGTATAAAATATGCAAGTCAATACAACTATGATTGGGTAATACAAATGGATGGAGATGGCCAACATCCTGCCGAAGAATTATCAATTTTTTTTGAAACTGCTATTATGCAAAACCCAGATCTCATAATTGGCTCAAGATTTTTGGAAAAGATGGGTTTTCAATCCACGAGATTGCGACGGACAGGCATTGGCTTTTTTAGGGCTCTAATCCGCAGGTTAACAGGCGTAGCAGTTACTGATCCTACATCTGGATTCCGAATGTTGGGGCGCAAAACTATTGAAAGGGCATGTGAATATTACCCTGACGAATACCCTGAACCTGAAATTCTACTGGACTGTTTGCTGCGTGGGTTTAAAGTGAGAGAGATTCCTGTGGAAATGAAAGAACGTCAAGGGGGTATATCCTCCATCCGATCTTTTTTTCAGGTGTATTATATGATGAAAGTTTCATTATCTATGTTCTTTCAATACCTCCGTTTTAGATTAAATAATTAAGCAATTATGGAATTCACACTGGAACTACTTTCGGTAAGCATTACTCTGGTTTTACTCTTCATCGTATTCAGACTTATTTTAAAAGGTCGGCTTCGTGCAGAATATAGCATAATATGGATTTTATGCAGCGCAGTGCTTATGATATTTTCACTTTGGAGAGAAGGCTTGGACATTATAGCTGGGTTTTTGGGAATTTACTATCCTCCGGCCTTATTATTTTTAGGAGCGATCCTGGCTACTGTTGTATTTCTTTTGCACTTATCCGTTGTTAGTTCAAAGTTTCAAAATCAGATCAAAGACCTTACTCAGGAAATGGGTATTTTGAAGAAAAAGTTGGAGGAGTTGGGGAAGGGTGAAAACGAAAAGTGAAAGGGAGAAAGAGATTTTTTTAGATCTGTACCTTATGCTTTAAACATTTTTTATGTTGGTTTACATAAGGTCCTATTGCCTCATACAATACCTCCAATACACATTATAACCCTGATAACTATATGATTTTAAAGACAATCTTTCACATTAAGTGTTAATATCTAATGATTAGTCATAGCTAATTAAAAAAATTTAATAAATTACGCCGTTCATTTTGGAAATGCAAAGCAATTCCATGCTAATAATCAAAAAACAACATTTAAAATCTTTGTAATGGTCAACAAGATCAAAATTCTTATTTTCCTTGGGATGATGTTGGGAGCGTACGGAGATGTCATCGCGCAGCGCTCAGTGAACGCAGGTGGTGGTGATGCTATAGGCGCTGGAGGTACAGCAAGCTTTTCTATAGGCCAAATATTTTATACCACGATTGGGAATAATGGAACGACGGTAGCGCAAGGAGTTCAACAAACTTCCCAACTGCAAGCCATACCTACCATGTCAGAGTGGGGATTTATGATTTTGATGTTGCTCTTTGTCATCATAGGTGTACAAAGCTTAAAATCAAGCAAAAGCGCAAGGGAGTTAAATTTATCAGACGTAACTTTTCTGAAAAAGGGATAAAGCTAAAAAACCGATTAAAATAAAATAGTTAACACATGAAAAAACTTCTACTTCCCATTGTATTGATCTGTGCATTTGTGCTGACCGCCCTGGCACAAGCACCACAGAAATTTAGTTACCAAGCAGTGATCCGGGATGGTGCTAATAACTTAGTGATCAATCAGAATGTAGGTTTGCGCTTAAGTATTCGCCAAACGACAGCGATGGGTACCATAGTTTACCAAGAGGAGCACACTGTAATGTCCAATTCCAATGGTTTGGTCAGCCTGGAAGTGGGAGGAGGTACCTCTACCATGATGGGCACATTTGTGGGCATCAACTGGGGAGCTGGCCCCTATTATATTCAAACAGAAATCGATCCTACAGGTGGTACAACATATAGTATTGATGGGACTACAGAGTTGATCAGTGTACCTTATGCCTTGTATGCAGCAAATAGTCCTATGGGACCAACTGGAGCTACGGGGCCAATGGGTAATCTTGGTCCAACTGGAGCCACAGGCCCGATAGGTAACACAGGAGCAACTGGCGGTCTCGGACCACCAGGGGCTACTGGTCCGATGGGTAATCCTGGTCCAATTGGAGCTACTGGCGCTACAGGTTCAATGGGCTTACTTGGGCCAACCGGAGCTACAGGACTAATGGGTAATCCTGGTCCAACTGGA
>JAKQLF010000364.1 GCA_029567325.1 Bacteroidota bacterium
CAATTAATTTCACCGGAGCTTGGAGGGGGGATTGTCAAATCAAATTCCCTCAGAAATGATGTTGTCATAGCCCAACAAAATATTATTGGCCCACCTTTTATCGCAAGAGCAAATACAATCCTCGATGATAAAGACTACAAGATAGAAATAATCTCCCCTTGCGATGGGGACAGGGTACCGATCAGGACAAAATTCCGTTTCAGGGCAAAAACCAATATTCCATGGCATCTGCAAATAGACCCAGGATTGGCACTGGAACTTGAATTTGAATATCAAAAAAATGGGGTTTGGGTCCGCATTGACCAGCCATATAAAAAAGGCGAACAGACCATTTCAGCCAACAGGTTCCTTAATCCATTTTTTGATTGGGGAAACCTGCCACTTTTCATATTGCCGGAATTGCTGGGTAAAAATGTTGATCAGACTGACATATTTGTCAGGATAAAGTGCCATGTTTATGATGGGAAAGGCATTGACAGTTATGTGATATCCAATCCTGCAAGAATGGTGATTACGAAATATCCGACACTAAATTATGCAAAATGGGCAGATCCCTATGCAGAAACTTTCAAGACAAACGATACCCGCAAACCGCTCATTTTTATAAATGGTTTTTCATTTTTTGGTTCAAGAGCACCTTCGCCACTGTCAGAGCCACCTTGTTGGGATGATCTACTGAACAGAATTAAGAGTGAATGGGTACTACCTTTCTCAAAAAAAGAAGAATTGAAACCGATCTTTATGTCGTATAAGCCGTATATTTTGCATTGTGACACAACTGGTTCCTGGATGTGGAACTATTACTGGCATAACATGGGTGAAACAATTCCATGGGATTTTATTGAAATGTTATTGTGGTGCAATGCTGACCAAATGGCTGAATTATTGTTTGATAAAGTAACTGGTTCTATTGGTGGGCAATTAGGTGTCGAGCTGATTGAAGATGTCAAAAAAGAAGTTGCAAAGGCCCTTGGCAAATTGGTAACCGAGATTACTGTAGATGAGGTAAAAGATAAGCTTTACGATCCAGTTCTTGGACCAGAGCTAAACAGAATTTTTAATAGCTTCAGGGAGCAACAACTTTTGAAGTTCAGGTATGACATCATTGAGGACCTGAAAAATAAAGGTTTAATTGATCAAAATGGAATATGGTCAAAAGGTAAAGAAAAAGAGATAGAAAATTTGAAATTTTTATATGAGCCTTCCCTAAAAAATCTGGAAGAAATTGGGGAGTCGATGGCCAGGGAAATAGAATTACAACGTAGAAATGACACGTTTCCACAAAAAGACAAAAACATCACCATAATTGGCCATTCACTTGGAGGATTAATTGGCAGGGCATTTATGATGTCAAAATGGCCAGGTAGTAATGAATTCTGCGGTGACGATGTGTGGCGCCTTTTGACTCTTGCGACACCACATCATGGCACTCCTCTTGCAAATAGTTTCTGGAGTGATGTATTGATGTGTGATTTTGATAGTTTTGGAATTGTCAAATATGATTCTAAAACAAGCAGATATTTTTACGAACTTGGAAAATACCCGCAAAAGTCATCTTTAACAAAAGACGTTTTTTGGGACAACTATGACGAAAACCCAAGATTCGTTGAGAAAAATCCATATCTCAGATCCATTAATGGACTAAAGGAGTATAATAATTGCTCTCCGGAAACAAGGATGATGCAAAAAATAGTTGCATTTGGAGCGTCTAATGGCTATGATCCTAAAAATGAGAATTTGTATAGAATTCTAAAATATTTTGACAAATTGACACAAACTTTTATTCCACAATGGAAAGCCATAAGAAAAGTTGTCGATGCCGTTCTTGCAGCTAGATGGTTAGTCAATAAAGACTATTTGAATATTTTGTTTTCACCTTGGGGTGAAGCGATCACTGAGTACAGCAATAAAGATGAGAGGGTTTTGGAAGAATACAACAAGGATTATGGTGATTTTGATGGTGTAATTCCACTTCATAGCACGCTATTTGACGGTTCCTCCTCTTTAAGCGACAGATTTAAATTTGGGAAGTGGAAAGGAGTTAACACATATAATCATGCATCAATAAATTCAACTTTTGCAGTAGAGGTTTATGATCAGGTGGTTAAATGTTTGCATCAACCAATAATAATAGATGTTATAAAAAAAGACCCAAATAGTTGTAAAAATATTCAAATTGAACCACTCAGCAGGATTTTCTTAGAAGCGAATGTCCCAACTAATGCAAACTCCACTATTCCATACTTAATTTATAATTTTTCTAGCCTACCAATGAAAACCGAGTTAGTTGAAAAAGAAGAGAATGACCAGACAAATGTCCTGACAATAATGGTGCCTGATGAAGATCGGCTTAATTCATGGCTTTACAGTTCGGGAGCCATAAAACCAAATATTGCCATATATCCAAACAAAATAAATACATTATCAAACTACGAAAACACCTCAGGAAATATCCAGCTGGGTTTGAGCCTAAGAGTTGGTGACGAGAAGTGCTATGTCAGCTCTGAGGATAATTTGTTCTGCAGTTCAGCAGAACCTTTTGTCCCTAGCGTTATAGTAGAATTGCCAAAACCTAAGCTTGTTATATCTTTTGATATGAGATTTGCTTCTACGCAATATGGGAAAGACGACCTCATGCGGCTTAATTTGATAATAAAAAATTCGAGTTGGGCAGATGGTAGCAATTCTGTGATAAACCTTTCATGTCCCAAAGAACTTGAGATTGTTAAATCTAGCCATAGGACAATAATTTCTGGAGATACGGCCAGGATTGATTTAGGGACAATTCAACATAAAACAAGCCAAATAGTCGAAGTTTATTTAAAAATTAGAAAAGAAACTTATCTTAGGGAGACTAACTATTTTTCTGTTAGTGGCTCCATGATATCAAACAATAATTATGTCTTGAATGATCAAACTACCATAATTATCACCAAGAATCTTCCAACAGAACCCTTGAAAATGAATATTGAATGGAAGGGCCTGAACACAAAAACAAATACTGTCAGTTTTGGTGTTGCACTTTCACTGGAAATAAAGCTAAATGGAGGATCACCACCTTATACCATCGATGTCGAGTGGGGTGATGGCGAAAGATCGCATGGAATGCTTGAACAAAAAGACGCCGCAGTTTTCGACCACCCCTACAAGTCCAAGGGAGAGTACGAAATTGTAATAACATGCTCTGATTCTTTTGGCAGATCGGCCCGCTCCAGCAGAAAAATCCGCGTTGAATAGCCTGCTGTGCGCAATTCTTGCCCATTTTTATACAGAAAAGGCTAAAGCTTTCAGGATCAAACCTGGTTCTGGAACCATTACCACAGGGGATACAAGGGGCTGATCTATTCCAGGCCATATCAGGATTTATTGAAAATATTTACAACACTGGTTGATGTTGTGCCAGAAGCAAA
>JAKQLF010000378.1 GCA_029567325.1 Bacteroidota bacterium
CAATCTGCTGCTGTCATTTGGAGTGATGGAAGTACAGGAGATTCCATTGAAGTAAATTCCACTGGTGACTATTGGGTAGAAGTGTCCAGAGATTTGTGTACAGTTAGAGACAGCATTAATATTGTAGTCAATCCTATACCAGAATTTTCGCTGGGCGCCGATACCATATTTTGTGAAGGAAATGCCTTAAACCTTACACCAAATTTTGGCTCTGCTCAGGTATTGTGGCAAGATGGCAATACCAGTCAAAATTATCGGATTGACAAAACAGGAGTTTACGTGGCCAAAGCATCGCTCAATGGCTGTGATTTCGTAGATTCTTTGCAAGTTACTGTAAATGCTAGCCCAAAATTTGAACTAGGAAATGATACTATACTCTGTAATGACCAAATAATGGCACTCTTGATGAATCCTGATGCTGATAACTATCAATGGCAAGATGGATCGACTGCTCTGAGTTTTGAGGTCCAAGGAGCAGGAATCTATATTGGTACCGCTTTTAAATCAGGTTGTCAGTTTTCAGATACCATCACCGTAGAATATTTTGAACTCAATAAACCAACGCTTCGAGCAGATACCACCGTTTGTAATGGCATTGAAATCACATTGCTTCCAAGTGCTGTGAATGGAAGTGGCTTGCTATGGTCCAATGGATCAACAAGTCCTTTTATAACCATTAATAGTGCAGGCACCTATTGGGTAGAATCGCAAAGACTTGGTTGTAAAGAACGAGATTCATTTAGTTTATTTGTTTTGACTAATCCTGAGGTAAACATAGAACCTTCTTATACCTACTGTGAGGGAGAATCAAAAACAATCGAAGCCAAGGGCAATTTTGATAATTTCGTATGGCAGAATAATGGGCCAGGCAGCATTTTGGAAATCGCCGAAGATGGTGAATACGCTTACAAGGCTTATAAAGGAATCTGTGAAACGACAGGGGCAATTACTGTTTCCAAAGTCAATGTACCTGAGCCAAATCTAGGTAATGATATAGAAATTTGTAGAGGAGACATTCAACGAATTGGCCTGCCGCCATTCCCAGGGACCCAAGCATATTGGCAAGATGGAACTAGGGGATATGCGTATGACGTCACAACCATGGGAGTCTACACCATTACCGTGACTTATTTAGGATGCGAATCAAGTGACTCCATTTATATTACAGACAGAGTATGTAATGATCAAGTCCTCTTTTTCCCCAACATTCTTTCAGTGCAGTCTTCAACAAACAACAGCTTTTTGCCAAAGGTAAATCCTGATTTCAATATAGAAACATATACACTTTCCATATTTGATAGACTAGGCAATGTAGTTTTTGAGACCAGTGATTTGGAGCAACCCTGGAATGGATTGTTTGGCACAAAACCTATGGTAGATGGAGTTTATACTTATTTAGCCAAGTATACTTATTCCGGGAGAAAGGAGGGTAGTGAGTCGGTCGCCGCAACCATTACAGTTCTTAGATGACAAGAAAAATCTATTCTTATATCATTGATTTTAAATGAATTAAATTCAATTGATTGAATAGTAGGTTTATGAGTCAAAAACTATAGATTCCTAAAAATCCTTGTCTATTTAAATGACTGATTATGGTGTACTTTCATTACTTTTGCGGAGAATCAAGAAAGAATTATGACTTTAAGTGAAATCCTAGCTTTGATACCAAATGGTACTCAAGGCCTTATTTTTGACTTGGATGGTACTTTGGCTGATACCATGCCCATTCACATACAAGCATGGGAGCGTACAGGTGTCCATTTTGGTGTTCCCATTACAGGAGACTTGGTAAACGAGTATGCGGGTGCTCCTTCTCATGAAGTTCTGAAAAGTTGGAATGACCGTTTTGGGTGGAATGTGGACATCCAGGAAGGCAAAGAAATGAAAACAAGTCTTTATTACGAGCTATTAGATGAGCTTGGCTGTGTTGAACCCATTCAATTGGTTTATGATGTCATGGTCCACTATTATGGCTCTTTACCTATGTCAATTGGAACTGGAAGTAATAAGTACTCAGCCAGCCGGGTAATCAAAATGATTGGTGCAGACAAATTTATCAAAGATGTGGTGAGTGCAGATGATGTCACAAATCACAAACCTTATCCTGAAACTTTTCTGAAATGTGCAGAACTGATGAATGTAGATGCTACCAAGTGTTTGGTTTTTGAAGATGGACCTATGGGTGTGATGGCTGCTCAAAATGCAAATATGCGGACCATCTACCTTCCGGAATTTGAATTGATATAGTAGGAATCAGAGTCTATAAAATTGATTTTCAACTACTTCCAATTTGATTGAATCTCGGCAAAAAATGGGATTGGAGCATTATTCAACCCCATTTGGGCATTAGCGTCAACTTAATTATTTATATATTTTTATATTAAATACATAATAGGTTGTTTAACTTTGTATTATACCACTAATTCATCGTCAAACAACCTAGTTATGCACAGTAAAATTATGAATTTTTTCGACAATATT
>JAKQLF010000235.1 GCA_029567325.1 Bacteroidota bacterium
TGATGTTTTTGATCAAAGACAATCGTAAAGCATTAAATATCAATATGTTACTGACACTTTCAGGAGCACTTATGTTGCTTGTCACAACGATATTGTTTTCAATAGGTAGCATTTCACCTGTGTGGTGGATGGTCTTTTCAGGATGCGGATTATTCATTCCTTACATCATTTATAATGGTTTGATCTTCGACCGATTTATCGCCGCTTTTAGGATTACTGGCAATGTGGGTTTTCTAATGTATATGGCAGATGCATTCGGTTATCTAGGAAGTGTGGGCATCATGTTGTTCAAAAATTTTGGCCATGCTGATATCTCGTGGTTGTCGTTTTATGTGACTTTGAGTGTGGTGGCGGGTACACTTTGTGTTGGCTTGATTGTATTGACTTATTTTGTAGTCAATCGTAAATATAAATCTTCATCAGAACTTTCTTCATCAAAAGAAATCCATGTATATGAACAGTATGCAAAAATATGATTTGATTATCGTCGGTGGTGGCATCTTAGGACTTTCGCACGCTTACCACGCATTATTGAAAAAGAAAAAAGTATTGCTACTAGAAAAAAATAGTCAAGCTATGGGCGCAAGCATTCGCAATTTTGGACAAATCGTGCCATCAGGATTCTCAGCTACTTGGCAAGGTTATGGACGTTCATCGGTGAAGCATTATCTAGATATTGCAAGTCAAGCCGACATTGCGATCAGACAAGAAGGAAGCATCTATATTGCATCGGTTGATCAAGAAATTCAATTGTTAGAAGAATTGCATCAAATCAACCAATCTAATGATTATATATCACATTTACTGACAGCGGAAGAATGTATCTCCCGATATCCAAATCTGTCAAAAGAGTATTGTAAAGCAGCTTTGTTTTTTCCAGAAGAAATCAATGCAGACTCCCAAAAAACGATACCTGCTCTTACCTTATTTCTCATCAAAAATCTAGGTCTAGACGTAGCTTATAACAGAACAATCATCAACATCTATACCAACGCAAATGAAGTTATCGCCTTTGACCATCAAGGAGATAAGTGGCTCGCTGACCAATTGATCCTTTGTAATGGTGATGAGTTTTCTACTCTATTTCCTGAGATATTTGCAGAGAGTGATATCACTTTGGTAAAATTGCAAATGATGGAAACTGTTCCACAAAAAGATACGCTAAAAATTCCTGGTTCGATACTAACAGGATGGACTATCAGAAGATATGAAAGTTTTCAGGAATGTCCTTCATACCAATCGATAAAGTCCAAAGAAAATGAACAAGATTTCCAACGAAGATTTGGTGTACACATCTTATTCAAACAAACGGCTGAAGGATCTGTCATCTTGGGAGATAGTCATGAATATGCTGATGTAAATCAGAGAGATGACCTTAGACTTTTTGAGACCAATGAAGTGGTTAATAGTTTTATGGTCGATGCTGCTTCCAAAATTATGGACTTAGATTATACAATCGCTCGCACTTGGATCGGTTGCTACAGTCAGCGAAAATCAGGTGAGATTTATCACCACACCATAGACGAAAGAATTCACATCTTGACAGCCATCGGTGGCAAAGGAATGACAGGAAGCCTAGGTTGGGCAGAAGAACATATCAATAAAATATTCTAATGGCAAATACACTTCGATTTTCTTTGGGTTTCGCATTTATCTTATTTTTTTCGACAATAACTATTGGACAGTTTTCTAAAGAGTGGTCGTATGTGCATGGGGCAAAAGATGAGACCTTGCTTTCATTTGTCATTCCTGATTTTTCCAATGCTGAGAAATTAGACTTACCACACAGATTGAACTTACCCAATAGCGTTTTTTGGTATTACAAAAAATTAAAAACCAAGTCAAATGCCATCCTAAAACTCAATGCAGATGATGGCGCACAAGTTTGGGTAAATCATCAAAGAATCAAACCAAATAAAGATCAAAATTTCCCATTCCAAAATACTAGTGACAGCGTAGAAATCATCATTCGTGTGTTGAATAATGCGGTAGCAGGTGGATTGCGAAGTGTAGAAATATTAGATGGTAAAGATGTTAACATTCCAGAAAATAGCAGCCAAACACAAATTCAATCAAGCACCACAACATTGATGTCTAAAGAAAAAAATATTCATCCTGAAAAAGAAGAAATATCCTTTTCGTTTTGGGGAGATAGTCAAGGCGGCTGGAATACTTTTAGCGTTTTTGCTCAGAAAATGGCTGGTTTTAAGGATGATTTTAGCCTTGGTTTGGGTGATTTGGTTGCAGATGGAAGTCGGGATTCAGAGTGGACTTCACTAAGAAACGCCATCGAACCACTACAGAAAAAAATGCCTTTGTTTTTTATTCCCGGCAATCATGATTACGACGGTTACTACGATGATTTGATTCCCCAAAACTATCTTCAACACATTACAGGAGAAAAATCTGGCAAAACTTATTACGACTTTTATGTAGGAAGGGCAGCATTTATAGCCTTAGATCCTAATTGCAATTTTCCATTGTCTATAGATGACGAACAGCAAAAATGGATGCTACAAACCATGCAATCTAGCAAATGGAAAGAAGCAGATTGGCGTTTTATTGTCATTCATCAAGTTCCTTACGGACAAGGTTGGCAAGGTTACGAAGGAGATTTATTCATTAGAAATATGATCGATACTTTGGCTAATCCATATCAAATTGATTTTGTACTCAGTGGCCACATACACGATTATGAACGACTGACCAAAAAGTGTGGCGACCATACAACAACCTTTGTCATATCAGGTGGTGCAGGTGGCGGCATCGAACCTAAAGAAAGTAATCCTGTCCCAAAAATGGATCGACTCATTAAACAACATCATTTCGGTAGAATGATGCTACAAAAAAACAAAGCAATGATGTACATTTACGACATCAACGGAGATATCATAGATCAATTAACCATTCACAAATCCAACAAATGAACCGATATTTTTTAGCCATCCTTTTATGCGCTGTATGTTTTTTACCCATGATAATTAACGCACAGACCACTGATCTAAAGACAGAAAATGTTTTCCTAATCACGCTCGATGGATTGAGATGGCAAGAGCTTTTTGGTGGTGCAGATGATAGTCTCATTCATAATTCCGTATTTACCAAAGATACCGCTGCACTTAAAAAAGAATTCTGGCACACAGATCTACAAAAACGCAGAGAAATCCTGATGCCTTGGTTTTGGAATACCATGGCAAAAGAAGGTCAAATCATAGGCAACAGAAACTATGGAAACAATGCCCAAGTGACTAATATTCATTGGTTTTCTTATCCTGGGTATAATGAAATTCTCACAGGCTACACCGATCCGTACATCAAGTCCAATGACAAAATAAATAATCCAAATATCACCGTCCTAGAATGGCTCAATCAAAAAGAAGCGCTCAAAGGAAGGGTAGCGGCATTCGGTTCATGGGATGTTTTTCCTTATATCATCAATAGAGACCGATCAGGAATCCCTGTCAATGCAGGTTTTGAACACGCTACGGGCGACGATCTGACATGGAAAGAAAAGTATCTCAACGAACTCCAAGACCAAACACCTAGTCCATGGAATAGTGTCAGATTGGATGTGTTTACCCATCAGTTTGCCCTAGAATATATCCAAAAGAAGCATCCTAAATTACTCTATATCTCTTACGGTGAAACTGATGATTTTGCCCATGATGGACGATATGATCACTATCTTCATGCCGCTCGCAGGACCGATAAATTCATCGATGATCTATGGGCATACTGTCAGGCAGATCCTGTCTATAAAAACAAAACCGCTTTCGTCATTACTACCGATCATGGACGTGGCGACATCGTCAAAAACGAGTGGACATCACATGGCAAAATCTACAAAGGTAGCAACGAAATATGGATGGCTGTCATCGGTCCCGATACACCTGCCTTGGGCGAAAGAAAAGATAAATCACGCTTCTTCCAAAATCAACTAGCCAAAACTGTCGCTGCATTTTTTGGTTATGAGTATAGTAATAAAGAAGAAGTGGGTGAGGTTTTGGATGGTGTGATTAGGAGGTAGGTTGGCTTTGGTTTTTGATTAAATACATTATCAATATACCTTAGAACCGAAAAATATATTTATATTTATTACCAATAATTGGTAACTTTGTTTTAAAATCATTTGACATGGGCAAGAATACAAAAGAAGCTGAAGAACAGAAATATTTAGCTCTAAGAAATGCCATAAAGGAAGGTTTAAATAGTGCTGTAACTATTGATTTTGATCCCGAAAAACATCTTCTCTTTTTGAAAGGGAATAGGTCAAAAAATGGCTAAATTTATTTTCAAGTGATGTGTCAAAGAAGTGTAAAAACAAGAAACTCCAAGTCAGGTATTTATATATATTGTGAGCAACTGTGATAATACAATTTGCAACAAATCTGTAAATATTCAATTCCCCAAATCAACAAATTCACCAACTCTACAAATCAAATAATAAAAAAAATGCCGCTACACTTCTTCAGGCATAACGGCATTACATCATGTAAAGATAAAAAAAGTGATTTATACGTACTTAGCGAAATATTTTTTTAGGAAGTTTATGATGTCTTGTACAGCTTCGTCTATGAGTTCTTGCTCCACATTGAATGGTTGTCCATCGGCATATCTTGGTGCGGTACCGT
>JAKQLF010000248.1 GCA_029567325.1 Bacteroidota bacterium
TCAATACATCCAACAAGTCTTGTGTTACTGGGCTTGGACTAGTTCCTGGCGTGTAATCATCATACCACAAACCAATCGCTGCTAGTACAACGCCACCAACTGCTTGCAATTCAATTCTGGTTACATCATCTTCCAATCTTCTGCCGTTAGGGAAACCATCCATGTTTGGAATGAACTCCATATCTGCCGAAGCATTGTAAGGTGCAGTTGTAAGACCAAGTACTGCTGCCTGAACCAATCCAAGTGCATTGAATGATGCGCTTGTTCTCAATGTTGGAGGTACCGCCATATTCAATCTCAACATATCACCACCATTGGGTAAGAAGTTATTGATAAATGGTTTACCTGCGGCCAATGGATTGCCATTTTTGCCCGTTGCCAATTGATAAGGAATGGCATTAGGAGCTCCTGTATGAAATATTGGCCACAAATCCACTGATCTTGGCTTTCCCGGAATCAATAATAATGATCCATAAGTCTCGAAAGCTGTGCCCGTAAGGTCAGTTCCCAATAATGCAGATACTCCATCCTTTCCATTTCTAAAATCAAATGAACCTAAAGCTGCAGATTGAATTCTCAGTGGTGCAAAAGAAGGAACTGCTCCGCCAAATTGTGAATCATCCATGTACAATGCCAATTCAGGATTGTAGAAATATTCATCAAGTGTTGTTTCACCAATTTCATCATAAGGAGTGATAGAGTTCCAGAAATCTTTTCTTCCTATTGGAATAACTGCCTCATTTGTCAAAGGCATACCCAATCTTGAAACCTGTACCCAATCTCCACCAAAAGTAGGATTGGTTGTAGCGCTTAATGTGGTGATAGCAGGTCTGCTTGCAGATGCCCATACACCAATTACATAATCGCCATCCAGGATATTAGCTGGTGTTTCTGATGCTCCAGCTTTTAATAATGTTGTAATAGGTACTTGGATTGCCAATGCACTCACATTGTAACAAGCCAATCCGTCACGCGGCTTTCCTGCTTGTCTTGGTGCATCTCCTAGGTCAAAAATTCCACCTAAATCAACGAAAAATGGATCGTCAGTAGGTCCTGCAAAAACAGTTTCGCCTGTTGTAGCAGTGGTAATTCCAGAATTCCAAACTGCTGCATATCCTGTATTCAAACCAGCACCTCCCATGATTGACCTGTTACCAATATTATTTGGTGGTACTATGCCATTTTCAATGATGGTTTCAAAAGTCAATCCGCCGTCCATACTACGCTCTAAAGTGTAGGTTGCTTTCTGATTTTGCTTTCCAAGTCTGATATAAAAAAATGTAGAAGGATCTTCATTTACTATTTTGAAAGTAAACCTGTAAGTAATTTCATCTCCTGGTTTTGAAGCATCATTGTCGACGTGAATTTCATATCTGATATTTTCACCAAAAGTGTAATAATTTGGACCTCCTTGCGGTAATTGTAACGGTACATACGTAGCGATCAAGGTTACCGTATTTGGATTGTCTGGACTTCTGAATGCATATAAATCTACATTGTCTGCCAGAGGATCATTGGCAATCAAAGGCGCCTCCCTGTGGCTCGAAGCCATCAATGCATTGCATGTCAGTATGACTGATAGCAATGTTAATATATTATATAATTTCTTCATTTGTATTTAATTGAATATCTTTTGATAAATAGGATTTATTTTATTTCAGTTCCTCTCCAAGGCAATGCCATGTATGGGAATGTTGTTTGAAATGGTGCGTCATTTTTGTCAACTCCAGTGCTGTAACTCAATACACCAACCAAATTTGGAGTAACAGGTCCAACCAAATTGGTAGGATCATAATCATCATACCATAGTCCAATTGCTGCAAGCACAACTCCGCCTACCGCTTGTAATTCGATTGCTGTAACATCATCCTCCAATCTTCTTCCATTTGGAAATCCATCCATATTTGGAATAGAATCTAGGTAATTATTCAAATTGTATCTATTGTCAGTAAGACCTAGTACAGCCGCATAAACGAGACCTAATCTGTTGAAATCTGGGCTATTTCTTGGAGTTACAGGAACTGCCATATTCAATCTCAACATATCACCACCGTTTGGAAGAAAGTTGTTTATAAATGGTTTGCCAAAACCTTTGACTGGGTCGCCATTTTTGCCTGTAGCCAATTGATATGGTCTCAAATTTGGAACTCCAGTATGAAATATTGGCCATAAATCCACAGACCTAGGTTTGCCTGGAATCAATAACAAATCACCAAATGGTTCGAATGCTGTTCCTGCAACGTCGCCATTTTTCAAAGCTGAAACGCCGTCAGCACCATTGCTAAAATCAAAAGCACCTAAAGATTTTTTCTGAATTCTCAATGCTGAAAATGCTGGAACTGCTCCACCAAATTGTGCATCATCCATGTACAAAGCCAATTCTGGATTGTAGAAAAAGTTGTCCATAGTTGTATCAGCAAATTCCATGTATGGAGTCATTCTATTCCACATATCTTTGAATCCAATAGGAATCACAGCCTCATTTGTCAAGGGCATTCCCAATCTTGAAACTTGCACCCAATCTCCAGAATATGAACTACTGTCTGATGTTGTCAAAGTTTTTACAGCTGGTCTGCTTGCAGAAGCCCAAACTCCAATGATGTAGTCGCTATCCAATATAGTAGATGGAGTACTTGCTGCTCCCGCTTTTAACAAAACACTGATCGGAATTTTCAAAGACAAAGTGTGTACATTGAATTTTGCCAATCCGTCTCTTGCTGGCTCGCCACCTTGTCTTGGTGCATTTCCTAAATCAAAAATAGCTCCCAAGTCTACAAAAAATGGATCGTCTACAGGACCCGCAAAAACTTGCTCACCTGAACTAGCTGTTGTAATTGCTGAGTTCCAAATGCTTGCATATGAAGCATTTAAACCTGCACCACTTTCTATTGATCTTGGACCTATATTGTTGGGTGGAACTACTCCATCAGTCACTATTGTTTGGAATGTCATACCACCATCAATACTTCTTTGTAAAGTGTAGGTGGTTTTGAGATTTTGTTTTCCCAATCTGATATTGAAAAAAGTAGTAGGGTCTTCGTTGATAACTTTGAATGTAAATCTGTATGTAATTTCGTCTCCTGGCTTTGAAGCATCATTGTCTATGTGAATTTCATATCTGATGTTTTCACCAAAAGAATAGTAATTTGGTCCACCATATGCTACCTCTGCCGGAATATAATTGGCAATGATGGTTATGGTGGATGGGTCATCCGGGCTTCTGAATGCGTATAAATCTGTATTGTCTGCGAGTGGATCACTGGCGATCAGTGGCGCCTCCCGGTGTGATGATGCCCGCAAGCTGATTCCCATCAGCAGTGCAGCGCACATGGAAAATAGTATAATTCTAAACTTCATAACTTAATAAATTTTTAATGTTAAAAGAAATTTTGAGATCGGTTGCAATCATTTACGAGTGCTTTTTCCGAATTGGATTTATTATTTAAATGTTTTTTAAAAAAATATTTTATTTTCTATAAGTTGGCTTGCTATGCCCTCGAAGTGATGTGATTTGGGATTAATACAAAAGGCCATTGGTGATCTTCATTTTTTATTTCCATGATTGATCTTAAGCCGTTTTACATTTTTTGCGCAATTGGTATGGTTTTTTATAAATCAGGTGGGTATTTTTTAAAGCTCAATGAATTATGGAAGAATGAGCTGGTGGTTACAGATTTCATGGATTTTAAAGGGACAATTTCAAAAGTGATTGCGCTTTCTACCCCATGACTAAGTATGCAACGGCTTAGGGTAGACGCTTGTTTGTCATAAAAAAGGTGAGCTAGTTTATTATTTGTAATCGATCACACTTTGAATAATAATTGTATAAAGATTTGAAAGTCAATTCTTCCAAAGAATGAATAGATAATTATAAAAATGAAATTCTATAGAAGGAATTTGAAATGGTGGCCTAAAGAAGATTTGGATAATCTATAGGTAGTCACCTAAATTAAAAAAGAAGTTATATACACGATACAACTTCTTTTTTATAAAATTTATAAATGGACACTTTATTGACCGTATCCTGAAAATTTAAACTTATACACCTACTGTACAAATCAACTTTGCAAGATTTGGAGCAAGACTTCCGCCTCTCGGCTCTATGGTTATGGCATAAGTTCCAGTGCCATTTTCAAAGTCAACAGGAATAATGTCTGTACCATCACCCCTGAAAGTTGAGAGAGGAATTGGATTTATACCATCCTTCAATGACCACAGTTGGAAAACTTCATTCTCCGCGATCAAAGGTAAACGTCGGATTTGTATATAATTCTCCTTGCTATTGTCATTGATGTGGAAGAACAGTTGGGTTTCCTGGAATCCAGGAGTAGCACTCATGATCAATTTCCTGCTATCCGGATCATTTATTTTGCGCAACAAGTCAATGGTTTTGTTTTGCTCGTCTCTCAAAGAATCACACTTTGCCTGAGAATCCGCATAAGTTGATTGCATTTGATCCATCTTACCTTTCAAATTAAAGAAGCTATAGGCTCCAATAATCAGCGTGAGGGCCAATAAACCGGTCAACCATGGTAATAAGGAGCCAAAACCAGCACTAGCAGGAGGTGGTGAAACAGTTGGTGATTTGATTCCACCCATTTGCCTGATAGAATCCAAAATATTGTCTTCAACACCTTGCCTCGGTTCTATACCCATTGCCTTTGCATAGTTGTGCAAAGCATTTTCAATATCAATTTTATCTTTTCTAAGCTCAGGAAATTCCTGGAGATACCCTTCAACCTCTTGTCTTTCACTCTCGGACAAGAGATCTAGAATATAGTATTCCAGCAAACCCGATAACCTTATTTCCTCAATAGTCATATCTATACTTTATAAAAGTCCTTTCAACAATAATAAAAGCAGAATTATGAATCCAAACAGCAGTGATGACTCCTTGTCGAGTTTTTCCCTTAATATATCAATCGCCTTCTTTACCCTTGTTTTGATTGTACCAAGTGGTAGATCCAACTCCTCTGATAGTTCACTTTGGGAATAACCACGCAGGTAGAGATAGTCCAATACGATTGAGTACTTATCTTCCATTCCTTCGAGGAGTTTTTTTGCATCCATTGAAAACTCTCTGGATTCAGTAAAACTACTACTATGTACGTTATTATCAAGTGAAATGGTTTTTTTCTCAGCTTGGAATTTCTGCGTTCTGGAAATATCTATTGAAGAATTGCGTAAAATGTTGATCATCCACGTGTACAAAGTTGATTTCGTCGCATCATACTGGTCAATTTTACTCCAAACTTTCATAAAAGTGTTCTGAAGTGCTTCCTCGGCATACATTTCATTTCGCAATTGTCTCAACGCGACACCATGAAGTGCGGCGGCATAATGTTTGTATAACAGCCTAAGTCCTTGTTCATTTCCGGACTTTATGAGTTCAATAATTTGAAGGTCGATTGTCATTGATTGATTTTTCAGATGCTAAACTAAATACAGAATGCTAATTTGACAGTTTAAGTCATATTTATGTTGTAATTCTTGTAATAAAAAAAATGAATATTTGTTTTCGAGCACAACAAAATAATTTCATTCATAAATAAAAAAGGCGTTTTCACTTTTGAAAACGCCTTTTTTATTTATCCAACTTTCAAAATTGACTGTCCAGAGTATTTGATTTCTTGACAAGTCTACTTTAGTTGGCTATTAAACTAGGATAAGGAAAATGTCTTATAAGTAATTCAATCAATTGTGTTTGCAAATGCTTATTCAGAAGTTAATAACTTAAAAGCTGCAAATAGTTGAACATAATTGATCGTGATCAACAAACTTTTAAAATTTCTCTTGTTCATGATAAAAGCTTTTTAAGATTAATCAAATTTTATGAGTTCAGTATTTCACCGCCCAAAACTCCCTTAAGGAATCTTCTGGCATAAAATATTCTACTTTTGATAGTGCCGATGGGAACATCCATAAGTTCAGCAATCTCATCGTACTGGTAGCCCTCAAAATACATCATGAAGGGTTTTGCTTGATCTTCAGGAAGCTGGTCAATATATTTTGAAATTCTTTCCATCTCTAATGACGAGTAACCGTTGTTTTCTGAATGTGAAGGTGATAAGTTGTAAACTCTGTCGGCATTGTTGATTCTCACTTTGGCTTTTCTATATCCATTGATAAAAGTATTCCTGATGATGGTGCTCATCCATGCCTTAAAGTTGGTGCCTTCTTCAAACCTTTCCATACATTCAAACGCTTTTAAAAATGACTCTTGCATCAAATCTGCAGCATTGTTCACATCCCTTGTCAACTTCATGGAAAATCCAAGAAATAGTGGCTTGAAGGTTTCATATCTTTTTGCAAATTCTAAAGTATTCATCTCTTTAAATTTTATGGTTAGTAACACCTCCTATAAGACAATAGCCGTGCCAAATATATAACTGATTGTTTATCATTACTTTACAACATATTTGTTTAAAATTATTTTCTGATATTTAAGAAATTCCTGTATTTCAGAATTCAAAAAGTAGATTATTTGCTAGAAATTTGCACAGACAGCCCTTTTTTATTTGACCTATCTTTTTTTGTCTCCATTTTTTAAAACATTCTCGATTTAAAAAACGTATTGGAGAAGATGCTATAACAGTCCTATAAAAAATTTCAAATCATGACAACCACATCATTATACAAAGTTTGGCATAAGCTAAACGACGATACTTTTGAACTCATCAGCAAAGTCGGTAAAGAATGCCATATGGAAATAGTTACCAATCATTCTGAATTTGAAAGTAATTTTTTTGGCACCAACGGTGAATTCATCAGGGGCATTAGAGGAAATGAACCTTCTACGATTGACTTTCTCAACGAACAAAATAAAGTAATTGCTTCTACAAGAACCGTTAAGCAATTTTTCATGACTTATGTTTTGAATATTGGTCAAGAATCTTATTTGGTCAGTGCTGACAATAATCCGTTTGCATCCATAACCATAAGTCAAGGGAGTAATAAATTGATCAAAGTTGAAAAGGATCACAAGGGAGGAGATGATAAACTTTCTTATTTGATTAATTCTCCCTCTTACCCTTTGCTTTTAGATTGTCTGGTTATGCATCTTTTTATGCCGCTATTTCAAATTAAGCAGAATTACAAAACTCCAAGTTTGTCAAGCAAATAGGCCTAATGAAGCGGTGGCTGATAACTTTTCTTCTTTTTTTGGGGATTAGAGCACTACTGATTTAAAGTTTTTATTTGTTGTAATAAAAAAAAGAGCCCTATCCAGCGATAGAGCTCTTTTTATGTCAATCAGAAATTTGTTTTGACAAATTACTTATGCGCGCTTGAATAATGAAGCTACCAGAGAAATGACCAGTAATACAACAAAAAGGTAGAAAACAATCTTTGCTATCCCTGCAGCACCTGCGGCAATTCCTCCAAATCCAAAAACTGCAGCTATCAGCGCAATTATGAAAAACCAAAGAGCTATTCGTAACATGATTATATATTTTAAATTATTAAATGCTTTATATTAGATAGTCTCATCTCATTAATTTGTTCAATTATAGTTTTCTTGCAATTATCTTTCTTTAAATGAAAATTTACCACTATTCCACCTCTAATAGTTGAAAACTCTTAGCTAGGAAAATACAATGAAGCAACTATTCTGATCAATCCATATTCCGTTTGGTATATATTCTCAAAATTGCAAAACATTGTGATTGGAAGAAGGGTTATACCTTATGTGACCAAAAAGTTTGGTTACCGCCATTCAAAATCAAATTCCGAAATCAATTAAAGCAATTATTTTTTGAAAATAATATTCACAGCTTTCCTATTCATTTTGACTATCCTACCTTTTAGCAAAAACAGAAGTTGGATTTTCAGAATGCCCCTCTATTTGAGTTTACAAGTGCTTGTGATCTCTTTTATATATTTTATTTATTGTATCATCACCTTATCAGATTCATACGATTGGTTATATCTTATACTACTCTTGTTTGTTTTAATCATCCAGCTAAAAAGAGTACTGGGTTTTGCCTTGGACTTCAGAAGGCAAGTACCCAATTATGACCCTTTGAGCTTTTCATCCAATACATTTTCATTGATATCATACAATGTGTATCAACACAATGAAAAATACGAAGAAGTTGTCTCCTATCTCAAATCCATCAACTCAGATATCTTGTTGCTCATGGAAGTTGATGATCTTTGGGCGCAGAAAATTAAAGCTTTAGAATATTCTTACGGCGTGAATGTGCCTTTGGACAATACCTATGGTATGATTTTACTTTCTAAATATCCAATCATAAAAAGTGAAATTCTATATCGGGTAGAGGAAGATGTGCCTTCTATTGTTGCAGACATTAAAATCGGAGAAAAAGTAGTTCATTTTTGTACTGCCCACCCAAGACCGCCTGTCCCTCCAGAAAGTGATTCTTCCATTCCCAAAGAGTTGGAATTGATTCACCTTGCAAACTCCCTCAAGCAAGTACCCCACAACCATATTTTGGTGGTAGGTGATATGAATGATGTGCCTTGGAGTTCCAGTTCAAAAAAATTCAAAAAATCAACCAAACTCAAAGATCCAAGAATTGGTCGTGGTTTGTTTGGCACTTTTCCATCCTATTTTCCCATCATGATTCCATTAGATCACATCTATTGCTCAGAGGACTTTTCTGTCAAAGAAATCAAAACGCTGGCTGCAAATGGTTCTGATCACTTGCCCATCTATGTGGAATTTGGACTTTAGTATGAAGTAAGTTTATCTAAAAAATAAATTTCTGTACTTAAGATTCAAACAAAGGTCCATACAAAGACCTTTTCAAAAAAAAACATAACATCAATTCGCTTTTGAATTAAAAATTGAAGACATTTTAAGTCATACCTGTCTCATTTATGAAATATTAGCAGCGCTCTTTCTTCATAAATAGCCGAAGTAACAATTATAATGGAACATTTTTGATCAAAATTGATATCTGATTAATTACAAAAAAAAATAGATATGGAACAAGATATCCTGACAAATAATCATTTAGAATTGGGTGCAAGCCCCAATGAAAATGGCGTTTATTTTCGTGTTTGGGCACCTCATGCAGATAATGTTTCCGTCGTTGGTAATTTCAATGACTGGAATGTCGATGCCAATGAGATGGTTACTGAAGATGGTGAATTTTGGAGTATCCAAATAGAAAACCTTAAAGCAGGAGATGAATATAAATATGCCATCAAGACAAAATCAGGTGATATCTTACATAGGAATGACCCACGTGCAAAATTATTGACCAATAGTTCTGGTAATTCCATCGTTTACCAAGATAATTTTGACTGGGAAGATGACCATTTCCAATTACCTCCAATGAATGAATTGATCATATATGAGATGCACATTGGCACTTTTCATGCAAAGACAAATGGTCAGCCAGGTGATTTCCACACGGCGATTGAAAAAATAGATCATTTGGTCAACATAGGTATCAACTGTGTAGAAATTATGCCTGTCAATGAATTTGCGGGCGACTTTTCTTGGGGATATAATCCCGCGCATCCATTTGCAATAGAGTCCGCTTATGGAGGGCCAGATGCTTTCAAGGCATTCGTCAAAGCCTGTCATCAAAAGGGAATTGGTGTCATTTTAGATGTGGTTTATAATCATTTTGGCCCATCAGATATGGATCTTTGGCAATTTGACGGTTGGTCAGAAAATGGAAAAGGAGGTATTTATTTTTACAATAATTGGAAGTCCACCACACCTTGGGGTGATAGCCGACCAGATTATGGGAGGAATGAAGTGAGGTCATATATCCATGACAACGCGATGATGTGGTTGAGAGAATTTAGATGTGATGGTTTGAGAATGGACATGGTGCCTTACATCAGAAATGTTCATGGCAATGAATCTCCAGACGCTTCCATTGAGGAAGGTTTCACTTTATTAAGATGGATCAATGACTCTATTCATGAAGAATTTCCAAATAAAATAACCATTGCTGAAGATTTACACGGCAATGATTTCATTACAAGAAATACAAGTGAAGGAGGATGTGGGTTTAGCGCTCAATGGGACGCAGATTATGTACATCCAGTAAGGCAGATGTTGATAGCTGGGAATGATGATGACATGAATTTTGAAAACATCTTTACAGCTTTGACCAGGAGATATAGCAATGATACTTATAAAAGAATAATTTACACAGAATCACATGATGAAGTAGCCAATGGTCGTGCTAGAATAACCACTGAAGTGTGGCCAGACGATCCTCAAAATTACTATGCCGTCAATAAAGCTGCACTTGGACTCTGTCTCACACTTACTGCCCCCGGAATACCAATGTTGTTTCAAGGTCAAGAAATGTTGGAAGACAATTGGTTTGATGATCAAGATCCTATTGATTGGAAACTATCAAAATTGAATGCTGGATTTGGAAATATGACCAGGCAGCTCACGGACTTCAGAGCCAACCGCTACGGTAATACCAAAGGTTTGACGGGAAGTAATATTCAGATTTTACACAGTAATATGGCTGATAAAGTTATAGCATTCCAGAGAGTTTATGAAGATATGGATAAAGACAGCGTGATCATCATATTCAATTTCTCCAGCAATAGCTATGATTCATACAGTCTTCCTAGTCCTTTGACCACTGACGTAGAACAAGTATTTTGCCTGGGAGACAAAAAATATCACAAAGAACTTCAGGCTGACAAGGATCCACATTTCATCGAAAACTTGGTGAATGAAAATGGAAGGAGCATTGTGTGCCACTTGAGTCCATTTGATTGTCACATATTAGCTGTAAAACAATAAAAGTGGGTTTATTGGAGCATTTTCATTGGTTTCCACAATTTCCTTTTAAAAATGACCATTAACTTAGTGTTTCCTTTATTGCTTATATTTATTAATGACCAAAAAATATAATTATGAAACTTATCAATCAAACTTGTTTGGTTACAGGATCAAGTTCAGGGATTGGCAAAGCAATTGCTCGTAAAATGGCCATGGAAGGAGCCAATGTAATCATCAATTATTACAGCGATAAAATTTCAGCGGAAGAACTGGCTCATGATCTGGAAGAAATTTCTGTTGATAACGAAATGTTGGTCGTGAAAGGTGATGTATCAAAACAAAAAGACGTTGAAAACATTTTCAAAAATACCATCGATAAATTCGGTGCATTAGATATTCTGGTGGCGAATTCAGGTATTCAACAGGATGCACCGTCACATGAATTGACACTTGAGCAGTGGAATAGAGTAATTGAGGTAAATCTGACCGGACAATTTCTGTGCGCACAATCAGCCATCAAATGTTTTTTAAACCAAGGAATGAGGCCTACAATTTCAAAGGCAATGGGCAAAATTATACATATGAGCAGTGTACATGAAATCATCCCATGGGCTGGTCATTTAAACTATGCTTCATCCAAAGGAGGACTTTTGATGTTGATGAAAACTTTAGCACTGGAATATGGAAAACACAAAATAAGAGTCAATAGCATCGCACCAGGAGCCATTCAAACATCCATCAATGAAGAGGTGTGGTCTTCCAAAAAAGGAATGGAAAACTTACTAAAGCTGATTCCATATGGTCGAATAGGTCAAGTTGAGGATGTTGCGAATGCAGCTGCATGGCTTGCATCTGACGAAAGTGATTACGTGACCGGCACAACGATTTTTGTTGATGGCGGAATGTCTTGTTATCCCGGATTTCTGGACAATGGATAATAATAAATAAATGTTTAACCACTATTAGTAGTACCTTTACTAAAGGAATAATTGATAAAATTGAAGCTTTCATGGTAGAAAATGAATCATTAAATATCGCAATCATTGATGATAATGAAGGAGATATCATCATCATAAAAAAGCATTTGGAAAGTATTTTTGCAAATGCAGCTTTTGTAACGGCTGATTCTAAAAAAGCATTTGAGGAAAAAATTCAATGGATGGAACCTCACATTGTTTTGAGTGATTACAACTTGCCAGATTGCACTGGTTTGGATCTGCTTTTATATACAAAGCAACACTACCCTTCTGTACCGTTTGTATTCATCACAGGCATGCTCAATGATGAGGAAAAAACTGCTGAAGTAATCCTAAATGGGGCAAATGGTTACATCTTGAAACAAAACGTCCACACTGTTGGACCAAAAGTGGAGGAAACGCTGCTTAAAAACAAAGCCATGGTTTCAGAAAACGATCTCAAAAGGAGAAAAATGGACGAGCTTTCTATGGGACTCGACAAATTGAAGCAATTCATTATAGATAATAAAGACCACTCAGCACTTTTAGAGATTGTCTCAGAATTGGAAGCAGAAGCCAAGTTTTTAAAATTTTAATCAATCGTAACCTTTTATAGTTATGAAAGAAACATTAGCTAGAGAAAAAAACGTCCTCAATTCTACCTTTTTTACCATTTTCTCCTTAGTTGTACTTCTTTCAGCAATCTTATTATTATCCATAGTAGAATCTCATTACTTTAATAAATTGAGGTTATCCCATAATATCAATTATCATTTATATGATTATTTTGGTTTAATACAAGATGCGGAAACTGGACAAAGGGGGTATGCCTTGACCAATGATGAGACTTATTTGGAGCCCTATTACACCTCCCTTTCAAAAATTAAAAAAAAGGAACAAGAAATTACTGTAGCCATAAATCAGGATGTAGATCGTTCAAGGCAGTTTAAACAAATTCTTGCCTTAAAAGAAACAAAAATTCAGGAGCTCATTCATACCATTTCATTGATGAAACTTGGTAAAAGAAAGGAAGCCATAGACATCATCAATTCCAATACCGGTTTGACAAATATGACCCAAATCCGCTTGCTTATTGGTGATTTCAAAACTCAGGAAAGATTGAGAACTACCCAAATTAGAGAAACATATTATCGTTATAAAAATATCATTTACGTACTTTTTGTGGTGGCTTTAATTGTCACTGGATTTAATTATTACAACTTAAGGGCTCAAATTACTCCTTTGATTGCCCACCTCAAAAACGTGAACGGCAACCTTCAGAAAACTGTCATTGAAAAGGAAACTGAAATCCAAGAAAGAATGAGGGTTGAAGCAGAAAACACCAAATTGCTGCATCATTTAAATCAAAAAAATCAAGAACTCAATCATTTTGCTTACATCGCAAGTCATGATTTACAAGAACCTTTGAGGACGATCAAAAACTTTATCAATTTATATGAAGAGGAGTATGGGGACAATCTCAATGAAGAGGCGAAATCTTATTTTGATTTTATCATCAAGGCTAGCAATAGAATGTCCAAACTTATTCATGGTTTATTGTTGTATTCCAAGATTGGTTCGTCTGCCTCCTTTTCCAAAAACGACATCAATAAATTGGTAGAAGAAGCCAAAGAAAACTTAAAAACACTTTTGGATGAAAGGAAAGCCATTATTGAAGTAGCGGATTTGCCAACCATTGAGGTGTACAGGATAGAAATGGTGCAACTTTTTCAGAATCTTATCCAAAATGCAATAAAATTCTGCCCGGGCAAACAACCACAGATCAAAATTGGTTATAAAGAACTAGCCAATGAACACGAATTTGTGGTGTCAGATAATGGCATTGGAATGGAGCAAAAAGATGTTCAAAAAATATTCAATATGTTTGCCAGGCTTCACAATGAAAAGGAATATGCAGGGCAAGGAATTGGTTTGGCTTTTTGCAAAAAAATTGCAGAGCTACATGGAGGTAAAATCACTGTAGAAAGTCAATTAAATAAAGGAACTTCATTTTATATAACCATATCAAAAAATGTGGAGCATGTTTAAAAAATTACAAAAAATAATGTTGGTAGACGATTCAGAATCAGATAATTATATACATGCAAAAAAAATTGCAAAAGCTGATGTTACTAATGATATCATTGTAAAATATAGTGGTTTTGAGGCTTTGGAATACCTTTGTACAGCTGATGATGATGACAATTATCCAAGACCAGAATTGATTTTTCTCGACATCAATATGCCTGGAATGAATGGCTGGGAGTTTATGGAAGCTTATGATGAAATTGATGAAAAAATGAAGGCCAATGTGGTCATCACTATGCTTACCACATCGATTGCCGACACAGATAAAGAAATCGCATTGAAACGGAGTGGCATCAATGCCTACGAGAATAAACCTTTGACCGAAAAAAAACTATGGAATGTTCTGGAGAAATTTTTTCCAGACCGGTTTGAGGAATAATACAAATGACAAAGAGTGAAAACGCTTAAGGTTTAATGCTCATAATTTATTTATGAGCTCACAAATAATCTTTTATGCTGTTTGATATAGGCAGTGCCAAAAATAAAAGTAAATAGACCTAGCAAAATAATAGCCCAAGTCCCCATGCTGGGAATTGCTTGCTCTGGTGGTAAAATATCCTGTAAAGTCAATAAGAAAATGTCGGATGGATTGCCTGTAGTATTACCTTCAAATATTAAATTTTGTCCATTGATGAGGTAAGCTCCTATCTCATCTGTTGAACAATTGATGATGTCTTGCCTTTGCAGATCAGTCAACCTCATTACAACAAGGTTGGAATTGTCACAATTACTTTCCTGCCAAAATAATAAATCACCTACCAATTTTGGCAATTCATTATCGATTTCATCATTTGTCACTAAAATTTTATTGAGGTTTGCAAGATCTAAAATTGCTATTTCGTTGTCTCCAGAATTATATCCTTCTTCCCAAACCAAACGATTGGAATTGTAAGAAACTCGTGAATCTGAATCAGTATTATCAGAAACAATCAATGAACTACCTCCCTCGTTGATCCGATATAAAAATATATCAGAATCAAAGTTTATTGCATCAGAGCCTTCCCAATAAACATAAACACTATCTATATGCAAGCTTGTAACAGATAATGAATTACCTAGCGAAATATTTAAAAAATTAGCTGGAATCGCAGCTTGATTGGCATCAAATAGAAAAACATCTCTACCTCCAAGTGTTTGTAATGTCCAAACTACATAATGGCCATCGACATCTGGGTCATTTTGAGATTCTGTATCATTGGTAACGTCTGTCACTATACCCGTCGAAATATTGTATAAATATATATCAGTATCCGTGCCATCAAAACCTTCCCAAACAACAAAATTACCTGATATTTTAGGGTCATCTTCGTTTCCAACTCTATTTGAAATGTTGATGATTGGACCATTGGTTGATATTCTATATAACAATATTTCATCATCAAAAGCATCATTATTATGTTCCCAAACTACATAATCGCCAGATATTACTGGATTTCGATCAAAGTTTGAAGCATTATTTGAAATATTTGCAATCGTTCCATCAGTTAAATTATAAAGAAATATTTCAGAATCATTGACATCATTGCCGCTCCATACAATATATGAACCATCTGATTGTGGTTGATTATCAGCATTCGGCAAATTGTTGCTGATATTAGTGGCATTCCGACAATTTGCTGATTGCTCATCCAACAAAAAGTATTTTATGTTGTTTGGACCTCCTAATAAATCTGAACATTCCCAAGAAATGATGTTTTCTGAAATTGTTGGAAAATAGTCATCCTTTTCTGAGCATTTAGATATATTTTCATATTGTCTTGTAATTAAGTTTATGAGATATACTTCTGATTCAGAACAATTGGTAGAGACAGTAAAAACAGCAAAATTATTATCAATGTTTGCTTCAAATTGATCGATACCAATGTCGTTGATTAAAAAAGTACTGCCAACAGAAATTTGGTACCCTTCCAAAGAAACTCCACCATCATGTTTTTCCCAAATCACAAAATCTCCATTTACAACAGGTTTAAATTCATCACTTATTGAATTTGTCAAATTGATAGGCGCCCCCCCATCAATAATTGAATATAAATAGATATCGCTGGTAAAATTAATATTATCTTGAAAAGCCCAAACAATTGAGCTTCCATCGAATCTAAAGTAGCCTGAAAAAAGCGCTAAACCAGGATTTACTACAACAAAATTGGTAGGAACTGGAGCTTGATCCAATTGGTATAAAACCAGATCATCCATCCTTCTCCATAAAATGTAATTTCCTGAAATCTGTGGATCAACATCTTGTAAAACATCATTAGTCAGGTTGAGTACCTCATCCTCTTGTATTTTATATACATAAATATCAGTTGAGCTGCCATTGAATGATTCCCAAACTATTGTATTTCCATCAATTTGTGGATCATCGTCATTGTTTGGCGTATGGCTAATATTTTTTGCTGGACCATTTGTAGAGATTTGGTACAAATAAATCTCGTCAAATTCAAAGTCGAATGACTCTTCCCAAACTATGTAATCGCCTGATATCTTCGGGTTTTTAGGAAATGTTCCTTCCTCAGAGACTTGGATAGATATTTGAGTGGCTAAATTATATAAAAAAATACGTCTTGTACCTGCATCATTATTTTCATAAACTATATAATTACCATCTTGATCATGATTTGAATTGAAAGAATTTCCATTGCTCTCCATGGGAAATCCATTACTACAAATTTGTGCGAAACTTGCCTTGGGGATATTTATAAAGGACAATAGTATAATTGCATAGATAAATTGTGATAGTTTCATTGTTGGTCTTTTAGCATTACAAATATAGTGAGATACACCATAGTATATTCTTATAAACCTACATTTTCAACATAAATCAAACAATTTTAACACATATCACCATTCATTCTATTTATTTTTTGAACTTTTCCGCTTTTTGAAATAAACCTACATACAATAAAAGCATTCATAAATTATTGAAACCAGATAATTTTGATACCAATTTTATACTGTAAAATGACACTTCTTCACCGCTAAAAACTCAAAGTAAGAATGCATTTTTAAAATTTTCAAATCTTAACCCAACAAAAAAAGTGCGAGATAAATGCAATCATTTATCCCACACTTCAAAAAAAGTTTATATCAATTAAAGACTTACTTTCCCATGTTCATCTTTACTTTCTTCGTAAACTTCGCCTGTCACGACAGCTTTAGCCATTTTAAATAATTGAAAAACTTTCCAGTCGGGGCTGTCCCAAAATTCTGCTTCTATGGGTACAAATTTTATAAGTGCCAGATTTGGACTAGTGGGTCCATCTGGGAACCATGCTTTGGTGAAAAAATTAAATAATTCTTCTTTCTTTAATGGGTCCATTACTTGGTATGCATGTCCTTTTATGTTCAAAAAAGTGTCATCGCTCGGAATTGAGTAAGACAAGAGTATCTCCGAATCACCTTTTAATTCTTCTACTTTCGTGGAATTTGAATCTGTAAAAAACCAAATGTTTCCATTTTCATCATAAGAATTGGTCGCCATTGGCCTCATCTTTACTTCACCTTCTTCAGATTTAGTAATAAACATACAGGTCCTCATCTTATCAATTATTCCTTTTACTTTATCATGTTGTGCGTTCATAGTTTGTGTGTTTATTTATTAAAGAGCGCTTAAAATGTTGATTTTGTTCAATTTGCAAAAGCAGATGGCAAATTCCTAAATTAAAAAGCGAACCTGAAAAGTATAAACTTCTCAAATTCGCTCAATCGTTAAATATTTACATTTAGAATTAAATGGACTTTGCTAGTCATTTAAATCGTCATCGCATTTTTATTAGATCCCATAGGCCAATCCGATATTGAAGCCTATAGTTCTGTTTTTAAGATCATTTAGACCCAAAACATTAGTGTTGGACAAATTTGTCAAACCTAGATCTGCTCTCAAATCCACATTCAACCAAAGTCTCGAACCAACTCTATAATTAAATCCTAAACCACCCATAGCGCCAATATCAAAACTGTTGTATGCTGGCTTTACATCTACATCATTGGTCTTGGCTGTTAGTAAAAATCCAGGTGAAAGTCCCAATTCCAATCGTGGTCTGAATGCATCTCCCAATTTATTGAAAAAGAATTTATACAATACTGGTACTTTTACATAATTGAGATCCACCGAAGAATTTCCAGATTTAAATCCTTGCTGTGAATACAATAAATCTACTCCAATACCCGACATTTCATTGAGACTATATGTAGAAGTAATTCCAAAAACCAACCCTGTATTTATGTCGGTATTTTCACTATTAACATTGGCAAAATTGATCCCTATTTTTGGCCCTAATGAAAAATTGTCATTGGACTGTGCATTTAAACCAAAACCAAAAAAGGTAATTAAGCAAGCAAAAAATAATTGTTTCATAATAATTTAATTAAAAATAATTTAATTGTAATGTGAATGTTAAACACTCACCTCGCGATAGTTAACCGGTTATTTTGTGGTTGAACTTTTTTTCAACTGTTCGTCAGCAACCAATACTATTTCAACTCTTCTGTTGAGTTTTTTACCATCATCTGTTTTGTTGGTAGAAACAGGATCGCTTTCTCCATAACCCATAGAATTCAATCTCCCTGCAGAAACATTACTTTCGGTCAGAAAAGACAAAACAGCGTTGGAACGGTTTACCGATAATTTTTGATTGTAAGCACTGTCACCATCACTATCAGTATGGCCTAAAATGTTGACTTTTGTGTCTTTATATTCCGTCAGCGAAGCAGCTAGTTTAGAAAGATTTTCCTTTGTGGTTGATTTCAGGGCATAACTATCGAAATCAAAGAGTAAACCAGAGTCAAAACTGACGACTATACCCTCGCCTACTCTGACAACAGTCGCATCATTTCCCAAATCATCGGATATGTCACGAGCAGCTTTATCCATATAGCTACCAATGACACCACCTGAAAGTCCACCTACTGCGGCTCCAAGAATGATACCTACGGCTCTGTTCTTTTTGGTCAAAAGGCCACCCGCGGTTGCTCCAACAGCCCCACCAATGATAGCGCCTTGGGTTTTTTTACTTGTATTGCATGAGCTAAACACCATAAGTGCAGCCAAGAAATAGACAAACAACGATTTCATCATGTTGTAATTTAATTGTTAAATAAAAAAGGAAAAAAGAGGTGAACAAAAGATAAGTTATGTTTCGTGACGGGAAGTTCACCTCTTTCTATTTTACATATTGATATGTGTTATCTGAGATTTATCAGAAATGCCGCATAAAAATATTTATTGCTCCCATCACCATTTTGAAATTGGAAGTTTCCCACCTCTTTATTTGTAAATTCTATATAAGGTGTGAAACCGAAATTATAACCTAACTCAATGCCAAATTGCTTAACAGGATTGAATGTGGCTTGCAATTGACCAGACAAAGTGAAGTTTTTGTTTTCAAAATTGTCACTCAGATTGTCTTTCATCAAAAATCCCGCTTGTACACCTCCACCAAAAGATACTATAGAGTTTGGCAAAATTTTAATTAAAACAGGAATACCAATGTAATCTCTGTTGAGTTTAAAATCTGCTATCGGAGTCTTTAATAAAGAAGTTAATCTTTGATAGGTAATTCCTGGCTCAATGCCTATCACATCTGTGAAAAATAATTGATAGTGTAGTCCAAGATATAAGTTTGGCTTTGATGTTACGTCAAAAAGTGCATTGTCATTGAGGTCTAAATCAGCATAAGTGCCACCTATTTTGATGGTTGGCTGAGCCCACGCAGAGATCGAACCAAAAACCAAAAAAAATAGTATCACCGAAGATTTAATTTTTTGAATGCTCATTACTATAGCTTATTTAAAACTTTTAAAACGATTAAAACAACTGCAACGATCAGCAAAAGGTGGATCAAGTTTCCTACAACGGCTCCAAAACCAATAAATCCAAACAACCACCCCACGATAAGTAAAACAATGATTATTGATACGATGTCTCTCATAATAATAAAATTTTGATTAGTTTATAAATAGATTATTTCTTTCTGAATATGACGGCCACTATGATCAAAACAACTGCCACCCCGACCCAGAATAATGGGTTTTCAAAAATAGCAGGTGAGTCATTTCCATCCAGATCAACATCGATGTCTAATCCGTCTTGAGCAGAAAGCATGACTGATGAAAGTGTCGATAAAATAAAAATTGGTATTCTGAAAATCAGCTTGTTCATTATGTTGTGTTTTATAATGAATAGCTTGAAGTGAGAAATATGTTTTAAATCGAAAAATTAATTTTAAATCACATGTGATTCTCACAATTACTATTGATGTATTAAATTGATTTTAAACACTTTACAAGTTATAATATTTAATTATTTGTATAAATGCATTCAAAATTAATTCTAATAAATAAACTTGATTTGTGGCTCAAAAACATCTCTTTTTATTGTTTTAGGTAAGGAGTTTTTTTCTACATGGATACATGTAGGGGTATTTGTCCTTGCAAACAGTATACAATTTGCAATTAAAAAAAGGTTTGTGGTTATTACATAAAGCATAAAAAAAGGGAGTCATTAGCAACAATGACTCCCTTATAAATAATATTTATTTTGAATTACTTCTCTGCAAATGTGTCACTGGGTAAAATCCCAAATTCTTCCTTAAACTTCTTACTAAAATGCCCCTTGTTTGTGTAGCCAAGAATATCTGCCACTTCTCCACAACTCATTTTGCCGTTTTGCAGTAATTTTAAGGCATGATTCATCTTTGCACTGATTGCAAATTGCTTGATTGACTTAGAAAACATCAATTTAAACCCAATTTGCAATTTTGTAGGATTAAGGCCCACTTTCCTAGCGATCTTTTGTACGGTAGGGGTATTATTTAGGTTATCAATGATGATGTCTTTAGCATCCTTAACCCTTTCATAGTCTTCAGCAATGAATTTGTAGTTACTTGTATTTTCCAATTTCTCTTCTCTATATGATTTTAAAAGATCATTGATCATCGCAAGCGTTTTGGATTCTAGCTCCATTTTTCTTTCCAATCCAATTTTGGAATCTTCTACCAAAGCCAAAATAGATTGTGAAATTTCTGGTAAAAGCGCACTTTGGAAATATAACGTTTCTTTGGCATGAGCATCTTTGAAAAGTGCCACAATTTCTTGGGGATAAGAGTTTATCTCACACAATACTTTTTCCATAAAATCATGACGGTCTACAGCAATTATCACCAACTTCATCACACTATTCTTGGCAATGTTGAGTTTATGGGGTGAATCATGTAAAGGGGCAAAAATCGCGGATGATGAAGCCAAAATTTCTTTATAAATTGACTCGTCCTCTACAATAAGGCTATTGCTACAATTGAAAAAGAAGTAGATCGGCGGAACTCCTTTGTTACTAAAATGCAGTTCCAAATCCTCCTTCATTGTACAATCCATGACAATCGTACTTACTCCATGTTCGAGATCGATTCCAGTCAATTTTCCAATGACTTCTTCATTCTCTACATTGAGTATGACTTCACCACATGCCGTTTCAAACTTTTGTTTGAAGGCTTTGCTCAATTTCTCAACACCGCCAGCCAATCTGTTGTTATCTACTAAAAAGTCTATTTTCATGAACTCGTTTTTTTGATTGTTTAAACAAAACAATTTATTAGGCTCTGTGCTATAGACCTTTTCTAGCGTGATTTGTTCGAAAAGAAATAAAAAAAATTGAAAATTTTTATTTCTTTAGTCAATCGAAACACTCAAAAAAGTCAGTAAAGACACAACTCCTTGATGATATACGAGCAGGAGGAAGGTTTTGGATTTTTCTAAATCATTTTTTTTTACAAAATATAGCAAGAATCAATACAATTGTTGCAATTCGGTATAAATTTCTGAATGACAGGCTTTTAGCTTATTATTCTTAGCATTGGATTCCAGTAAATGCCCCATTTTATCATTGAGTAAAAAGAAATTGTCTCTCAATGCCTCGTTTTGCTTCTGCTGTTCTGCTTCACTTTTTTTGGTCGACAACAACTTATTGGTCAACTTAGTGATTGTTTTTAGGTTATTTTTTAGCACAAAACCAGAAGCTGTGTTGAGAATGGCAGCAGATTCTATACATTCCTTTTTTAAAGCATAAGTAACAAAGACAAATGGAATTGACAAATTATTTCTTGTATGAATGCAAAACTGAATAGCATTTATCTCAGGGAGCGCATAATCACAAAAAATCACATCGGGTCTTGTCCATTTTATTTTTTGATCAAATTCTTCTTTTGACCTGCAAAAAAGAAAAGTAGAACTTTTAAATTCAGACAACAAATTCTCCTTTATGGCAAGAATATCGTCGTGATTTTGGTCAGCAATTAAAAAAGTAGGATCATTAAACATATAAGCTTCAAGAAAATTTGGTGAGGGATACGACAGTTTTCTCTCCACTAAAAAAGGAAATTAAATATCGAGATACAAAATAAAGGTATTGGTAGGTCAGGACATGTACGAAATGAAATAATGGTCACTCTTATCGGATTAATTGCAACTCGAAGAATCAATCGCTATTTCAGCTTTTATCAATGCAATCTAGGACTTCCTTTTTTGAAAACGTCCCTTCAATGCGATTGACAATTTCTTGATTCTTTATGATGATACAAGAAGGTACCTTTCTTATCCTGTATTTTGAGAAAAGCTCCTTGTTGTGATCTGCATCAATGGTGATGAGTGAGATGTCTTCGCGATCATCTACAATCTTTTGACTCACAATGTCAACAATGGTGGAAGAACTTACCCATTCGGCTGTGAATACCAGCACAAGGGGACATTTCTCGCTGTTTGAGATTTCTTTCGAAATCAAATCGGTAGGTGTTGTATTTTCGTCGTAAAATTTTCCCATCTGCATCAAAATTGTTTTGGGTCAATTCCTAGCTTTCTCATTCTTGAAAAAAGCGTTTTGTTATTAATCTCAAGAATTTCAGATGCCGAACCCTCTCCTGATACTTTACCTTTTGTAGCCTTCAGTACTTTCATGATGTATCTCTTTTGCATTTCATCGAATGAAACAAATGTGTCTTCTTCCTCACTGGTGATTTTACCTGCTTTGTGAAGAAATTGAAGATCTATGGTATCGTCTTTGGACAAAATAACTCCTCGTTCTATGATGTTTTCTAATTCCCTAATATTTCCTGGATAATGGTATCTAGTAAGAAAACCAAAATCTTTTTTTGATATGTTGATGACGTTTCTTCCAGTCTTCTTGTTCGTTTTACTTAAAAAATGTTTTATTAGGAGTGGAATGTCCTCTTTTCTCTCTCTGAGTGGAATATTGTATATGGGGAAAACATTGAGTCTATAATATAAGTCTGATCTGAATGTACCTTCAGTTACCATTTTTTGTAAATCTCTATTAGTTGCTGCAATTACCCTCACATCGACTTTGATGGTATTGGCATTCCCAATTCTCTCAATTTCACCTTCTTGCAATACTCTTAGAAGTCTAGCTTGCAATGCAAGGGGCAGTTCTCCAATTTCATCCAGAAATATTGTACCCTGATCTGCGAGTTCAAACTTACCAATTTTTTGCTTGTCTGCTCCAGTAAATGCGCCTTTTTCATGTCCAAACAACATACTTTCTATTAATTCTGCTGGAATAGAACCACAATTCACCTTTACCAAAATTTTGTCAGAACGATCACTCAACTTATAAATAGAGTTACAAAGCAGTTCCTTTCCAGTTCCCGTTTCACCTAAGATAAGGACTGTAGATGTTGTATCTGCAACTTGGGCAACTTGTGCCAAAATATCTTTATAAGCCTTACTCTGTGTGATTATGTCTTCAAACTTGAAATTTTCAATGGCCTCTTCAACCAATTGTTCTTTCTGGCTTACTACATCCTCTGCCAGTTTTTCATATTTCAAAAGCGCATTTTGAACCGGTTCACCGTACAAAGCGATGCTATTTTCACCATAGAATTCTATTCTGTATCTTGCTGGTGCTTGCCGGGTATCATGAAAAGTAAGGCGTAAATAGCCTTTGATAAAGCCTTCTTTGGGCGACTTCATAATCATCTGCAAGACAGCTTCTTTTGGATCTTCTCCCAATTTTATGAAAGATGGCATTACAGGTCCAAGATCAGTCTCAAGGAACAAATCATCCACCTTTATATTCCCTTGCTCATCATTGAGGTGTTTCTTCATGCCTTCATTCATGAATATGATCTTGCCATTTTCATTTAAGTAGGCAACTGCATTATTAGTGTTTATATCGTAAGAATAAATTTTAACCTTATCTGAGTCATACTGCTCATGAGCAACAGTTTGGGGAGTGATTGTATTTTTTGAATTCTTCTTAAATGCATCCAGTATCACATATAGACACAAGTCTTGGTCAAGTTTAAACAAAAAAACTTTTGAACAATCCATTTCATCTATTTCTAGTTGAATCTGGCAGTTTATTTTCTTATGACCCAATTCCTGAACTTCGTTCCATAATTTTTTCCAAGTCATCATGGAAAATTCTGGATTGATGTAAAATACGGATGGAGGTTGAGTTTTCATTTCGGAAAGAAATAACTTACTCATGTAGACAATTGCCCCATTTTGATCTACCACGCAATAATAGTCTGCTGATGTCGCACTCAATGTAGACATCAAGGTGTCAACATTGGTCTTTATGACTTGTTTTATCACTTTATGTATTGGTATGTCTTCTAAAGGTGTAAGATCATAAAATGTTTTCTGCTATTTCAGTTTTTCTGATATTTAATCAGCATTATTTTTAAAATACTATCTATCATATTGATAATCAATTAATTAAAAATTGGCATGAATATCGCATAGTGATATAAAAATCAATAAAATGAAATCACATCCTATACAAATCCTGAAAGCACAAAATCAATTGATCAACTTGGTTGAAAGGAAACTCGATTGGTTTTTTGAAGAATTGGTGGAGTTTATAAATCAAGAGGAAGCCAATTTAGCGGACAATGGGCAATAAAAGCATTTTTAGTAAAAGTACAAAAGACCCATTAACAATACTCGTCAATGTGTCTTTCATTTAATGTTTCAAATCAGACTGATTAATTATGCTCAAATGGTGTTGGTGGGGCTTACTTTTTCAGCTGCTTCTACAACTTCACTATCATTGAAAATGTCTACAATGATTTCCTTTATTTGTTCGAATGCTGCATTTTGTTGATCATCCCAATTTGCTTCATCGGTGACATTTTCTTCTTCCATTAAATTTTCTAATTTATCCAGAAAGAAAAGTGATTTTATATCACCTTTTATGTGATCTACAATGTATTGATTTTTGGCCTGCAAACTAGTTTTATAATCCTCTAGGGAAAGTTGGGTTGCACCATCTTCTACATCTGTAAAGGATACAGCTAAGTAGTTTGTAATGAATCCATTGAAAAAGGTTTTTTGCCAGAATAAGGCTCCTACGAGTAAAAGTATATGAAACCCCAAAACACATAAAAGTGTGATTAATAGGGAATTAATATAGGAATTGAGGAAAATCACTGCTATCATCAGTATTAAGACGTATATGATGGCACCAATAAAAAGAAAGAGACCTAGTGTGACAGACCTACTAATAACTTTTGCAGTATTTGCAGAAAGCTCAAGTTTTGTCAATTCAATTCTATTGTCGATGTAATCATCGGCATATTGATAAATCTTTCCAATATTGGTAAACCAAGTCATTAATACAATTGATAGCAGTGAAATCCTAAAAAATAAAATTAATTAATAATTGCCAAACGGAAATAAATTTCTCAACTTTCTTATCGCTAAATAATAAACCAAGAAAATCTAATCTTTCCATATTCTTACCAAAATCATTGTCATTGAAGTTTAGAAACCCTAATCGTCGATCACAATGAACCATTATATCTACAATTAATTCCTAACCAGCGACTTTGATTTTGTGTGATATAAGTTTAGTAATTATTACTCTTAAATCTCACAAATGGTTTGAATTCTTCAAGAGGAGGTGCTGACATTCAGCTCTCATTTGGCAAATTAGCCGTTCTGAATTTCTGATTGCTCAAATATCCGAGCGGAAGATACCAATCGGAAATAGAATTCTCCATTATGATATTGCAAAGAATTTTTTACAATTTAAATGGCCATTCTATTTTCCGATTGGCATATCAATTAATTAAGACATTTTAGCATTGTTACCTGCATGTCTTACAGAAGACTCTGCTTCTTTCATTCCTTTTACTATTTCATCAGATGCCTCAGACACTTTTGAATTAATTGTTGACTTTACATTGGATGCGAAGTCAGCAACGCTTTGTTTGGCAGACTCTTTCACAGTTGCAAAATTGTCTTTTGCTGTGTCCAACTTTTCTTTAGCCAGGTCAACGTACTCAGAAGTTGTTGCCTTCAAATTTTCGTTGAGCTCTTTGGCTTTTGCTGCTGCATTTTTCCTTTGTTCTCTTCCTTTATCAGAATTCAAATAGTATCCTGCTACTGCTCCTGCTGCGATTCCAACAGCTATTCCTAAAATATTCTTTTTCATGATATAAATTTTTATTTTTAATAATCAATTCGACTGTAGAAGGCTTATCTGAGTATATTTGTTCGATTTGTTGCTCATAAAATTGATCAATTTATCACTGCAGAATGAGCGCTCTATATACATGAACAATATTGGTGAGAAAAACATTTTAAAAGCATAGTTAATATTTGAAAAAGAAATAAAAAATAAATCATGAGCGATATAATTGATCAAGCCAAAGATTATGTAGAAAATGAAATCTTAGTTAATAAGGACGATCAACCACAAGAAATCATTAGTAAATATGCTGTTTACTCTTCAGGATTAGGAATTTTACCTGGCAATATATTATCATCTGCTTCTCTAGGTTTGGTAGTCTATAAAATGGTAGATGATCTCAATACTTTTTACAAAAGAAATACAGAAGATAAATCAAAAATCATCGTCTTTTCCTTGCTGTCAGGTGCAGTCTACATCACATTAAAAACTGTTTTAGACGCCTTTTTTGAAAAGGTCCCACAATTGCGGATGTTATCATCCATGGTATCTGGTGCGCTTTTAGCTCATTTGGTCATCACCATCACTGGGAAAATTGCTAACGGCATACTAGCATCTAATAAACAACTTGAAGATTTAAATTTACAAATGCTGATTGGACACTTGAAAGAAATGGCAAGTTCAGGAGATTTGAAAAAGGAAGTAATTGCTGCTTTTACAGACCGAAAAAAGCTTTCGTTTAAATAGCTCCGTACTCCCAATTATAATCCATAAAGATCGCCACCTTTAGCAAACATTTTATCCACTCTGCTTGAAACCACAGGATCTGGAATCAATTCTGGTGCATGGTGTGTCTTGACTCTTGCGTCTATGATCAATGACCCATTGCATCCCCAATGCTTATGTTCTGAAAATGCCCCAACTCCATAGATATCGTGCGATGGATTACTTCTAGTAAAAGTAACCCACAAAAAGTTGTTGAGTGTGGCGGACGCAAATTCGGCATCATCACACAATATGATCAAAGGAATACCCTCTAGGCTGAGGGTTGATAAGTTTGCAATGAGTGCTTGAATCTCATTCTCGGCTTGTTGCTGATTTGCCCATTTTTGGAATGACAACATCCACACACCGGGCATCGCAAAAAAAGCAGCTTTAACACCAGGCAAACTTCGATCTAATTTGAACTCTTTCCATAATGATCTTTTGATTGCTCCTCTACAAGCGATGACCAACTTTGATCCTGCATTCCACCCCGAACCAGAATAATCCAAGGTATCAATCGTGGTTTTGGTTTGAAAATGCAAGTCTCTTCGCCAATCTACCCTTTGCAAAAAGTGTTGGAAAAATGGACTGATGTGATGGGCACTGATTTTGGGATCATCATCTTCTGCTGCAATGAATAAATACTTTGCCAATGAGGTTTGTCCTGACCCCAATATACGATTTGCGATCGTGAGTATTTCTTCAGGAGCCTTTTCCCTGAAGGGCATATATCGTTCTTTACCCACCGCCAATAAAAGCGGATGTACTCCAGCTGCATCCACCGCATTGATAGAAACCAGCCCAGGAAACTCTCCGGCTGTTAAATCTTCAACCAACTTGTGAATGAGGTATCCAAAACTACTGTCTTCTTGAGGCGGTCTACCCACAACAGTAAAATGCCAAAGGGCGTCCTTTCTGTGGTAAACTCTATCGACCTTCATCATTGGAAAATCATGTTGCAAACTATAATAGCCAATGTGGTCGCCAAAAGGACCTTCCGGCATTTTGCGATCTTTTTGTATGGTACCAGTGATGACAAAGTCTGCATCTGACGAGACAATGTGCCCCTGATCATCCTTGAAATATCTAAATCTACGTCCTGCCAACATGCCTGCAAAGGTCAACTCTGTAATAGTCTCTGGCATCGGCATGATGGCAGAAAATGCATGAGCTGGCGGACCACCTACAAAAATGCTACACCTGAATGGTTCGTCACTCTCATTATATAAAGTATGATGGTTGCCAATTCCTCTATGGATTTGATAATGAAGGCCTATTTCTCCATCCAACTTATAATCATTGCCGCTTAGCTGTATGCGATACATGCCTAAATTGCTCTGCATAATGTTTTGCACACCTGGCGCCATGGTAAATACTTGAGGCATGGTGACAAAAGCTCCCCCATCCATCGGCCAAGACTTGATTAATGGGAGTTTACTGATTTGCGTTGTGCCGTAAGCAACAGGTTTGTCAAAAAACGAACGCATCGGCAAGGCAGTCAAAGCTGTAAAAGGAGCTCCCAAATATTTGAGTGGTGATTTCAAAAATCTAGATGGATCAGCCTTCAACTCTATGACCTTTTTTATCTTATCATAGGTCTTTCTGAATAAAAAGTCTGTACGCTCATAAGTACCATAAATATTTGAAACAGCTTGAAAAGGACTTCCTTTTATTTTTTCAAATAAAATAGCGGGACCGTTTTTATCAAAAATCCTTCTATGAATTTCTGCGACTTCCAAGTCACCATCCACTTCAGATTTGACTCTGATGAGCATTTGGTGTTTCTCCAAATCTATTACTGTTTCTCTTAGATTTTTGTACATAAATATTTCTTTACGGCCATTTGTACCACTACAAACAAAACATTCTGTTAAAAAGATTGAGAAAACCCAACGTTTTTTTGTTATATAAACGTCAAAAATAACCGAACAAACCTATTTTTCAAATCTCTAGGACTTATCTTTGCATCAATGAATATTACCGTAGAACATATTGCACAGTTGCTCGATGGAATCGTAGAAGGAAATCCTGCTCTAAAAATACATGCCCCTTCCAAAATTGAAGAAGGCTTTGAGGGCTCCATCGCCTTCCTATCCAACCCTAAATATGAACATCATCTTTACAATACTAAGGCTAGTGCCGTTTTGGTTTCCAAAGAGTTGGTTTTACTTGCTGATGCTCCCTGTACTTTGATAAGAGTGGACAATGTATACGATTCTTTGGGTGTTTTATTGGAGCATTTCAAAGACGAGATCAATCCAGAAGATCAAGAGATTTCTGATTTGGCATTTGTAGATCAAAGTGCACAAATTGGGAAAAATAGTGGCATAGGAAAATTTACCACCATAGGAAAATTTACCACCATAGGTAGATTGGCTATCATCGGTGATAATTGCACGATCGGTGACCAAGTATTTATTGACAAGCAGGTAAGGATTGGTAACAATGTAATCATTTATCCTGGGGTGAAAATATATCACAAATGTGTAATTGGAAATGATTGCATCATCCATGCCAATACTGTGATAGGTAGCGACGGATTTGGTTTTGCCCCCAAAGAAGATGGTACTTTTTCCAAACTGCCCCAAATAGGCAATGTGGTAATAGAGGATAATGTAGAGATAGGTGCTTGCACAGTGATTGATAGAGCGACCATGGGTAGCACCATTATTTCAAAAGGTGTAAAACTAGATAACTTGATCCAAATAGCTCATAATGTAGCTGTAGGAGAAAACACAGTAATAGCTGCACAAACAGGAATAGCTGGAAGCACAACGGTTGGAGAATCCTGTATGATCGGAGGACAAGTAGGTCTTGCTGGCCATATTAAAATTGCCAATAAAACGTTGATCCAAGCAAAATCTGGTATTTCTGCAAATATTACTGAGGAGGGTAGAAAATTATATGGATATCCAGCTCTAGAATATCAGAATTACCTTAAATCATATGCATACTTCAAGAATTTGGACCAGATCGTAGATAAAATCAGGTCATTAGAAAAAGAAGTTGATAAATTACGCCAGAATAAAGATTAACACAACAAATCCATTTGAGATCGAGAAAACTTTCTTGCAATCATGAAGAAAAAAACACTTAAAGAAGCAATTGAAATAGAAGGCATTGGTCTTCATACAGCCAAGCACACTACGGTTAAAATCAAACCACAAGATGCTGGTGGGATAAAATTTAAAAGAACCGACTTATCGCCAGAAGTTGTGATTGCTGCAGATCCTGCACACGTTACCAAAACATCTCGCAGCACTACTATTGAGCAAAACGAAGCATCCATTACAACCATCGAACATTTGATGGCTGCTTTAAGAGGCATGGGTGTTGACAATGCTATGATTGAGGTTGATAATGAAGAGATTCCGATTTTAGACGGGAGTGCTAAATTTTATGTAGACAAAATCAATCAAGTTGGTTTAGTTGAATTAAATGATGACATAGAAGAGTTTATCATAGAAGAGCCCATCAGTTTAAGAGATGAATCTACGGGTTCTGAAATCATTGCGCTTCCCAGTGATAAATATGAGTTGCATGTCATCATTGATTTCCCTGGAGCTGCTGTAGACGAACAAACTGCAGGTATCCATAACTTGGCAGATTTTGAAACTGAAATAGCCCCTTGTCGCACATTTGTTTTCACCAATGAATTGGAACATTTATTAGCGCATAATCTCATCAAAGGGGGTGATCTATCGAATGCTTTGGTCATCTCTGAAAAAGGTATGACCCAAGAAAAATTGGATAATCTCACATCCAAGTTTGGCTTACCAAGTCATAGAATCAATCCCAATGGCATAATCAACAATACAGAACTCCACTTCAATAATGAATTGGCAAGGCACAAATTATTGGATCTAATTGGTGATCTCGCATTGGTTGGTAAACACATTAAAGGAAAAATTATAGCCATCAAACCAGGTCACAAAATCAACACAGATTTTGCAAGGATACTTAAGAAAAAAGCCCTTGAGCAAAGAAAACTCAAAGGAATTCCGTTGTACGATCCAGATCAAACACCGATCATGGATATTGAAAAAGTAAAATCCTTACTGCCTCATAGATATCCTTTTTTGATGGTTGACAAAATTATTGAAATGTCTCCCAATCACGTTGTGGGCGTGAAAAACGTTACAGTAAATGAAGCCTTCTTCCAAGGCCATTTTCCAGAAAACCCTGTTTTCCCTGGAGTACTGCAAATGGAAGCATTGGCTCAAACAGGAGGCATTTTAGCCCTATCAAATGTAGAAGAACCAAAAAAATGGGACACTTACTTTTTGAAAATGGATAATGTAAAGTTTAAGGCGAAGGTAGTGCCGGGCGACACATTGTTGCTCAAAATGGAACTATTAACACCTATCAGAAGGGGAATCGTACACATGCAAGGTACTGCTTATGTTGGCAGTAAATTGGTAAGTGAAGGAGAATTGATCGCTCAAATCATAAAAAGGCCAGAATAGCGTTTTTTAATCATTAAATCAGAGTATTACAAAATGGAAGTAAATTTCAAAATGGTAGAAATCGATCCACTGGCTAAAATAGCTGACAATGTAGAGATTGGTTCATTTACGTGCATCGCTGGTGATGTAGAAATTGGTGAAGGCACTTGGATCGGACCTCATGTCACCATTCTGGATGGTGTCCGCATTGGTAGAAATTGCAAAATTCATCCAGGGGCTGTTTTAGGTGGAATTCCACAAGATTTGAAGTTTAAAAATGAGTATTCCTTACTGGAGATTGGAGACAATGTCACTGTAAGAGAATATTGTACCCTAAATCGTGGTACGAAAGATAAAGGCACAACAAAAATTGAAAACAATTGTCTGATCATGGCCTATGTTCACATAGCACATGACTGTCAAATTGGTAAAAATTCAATTCTTGCTAATAGTGTAAACCTAGCTGGGCACATCTCAATAGGAGAACATGTCGTTATTGGCGGTATGTCTGCCGTCCATCAATTTGTAAAAATTGGAGACCATGCTATGATTGGTGGCGGGTCTTTGGTAAGAAAAGATGTTCCTCCTTATGTCAAAGCTGCAAGAGAACCTCTGGCATATGCAGGAATAAATTCTGTTGGCCTGAGAAGAAGAGGATTTACTACAGAAGACATCAATATGATCCAAGACATTTATCGATATCTGTTTGTAAAAGGATTTAATACGCGCCAAGCCATCGGAATGATAGAAACACAATTGCCTTCTTCCGAATACAAAGACATCATTTTACAATTTATCAATGATTCTGATAGAGGATTGATGCGCGGATTCAGGCAAAATTTGGGATAATGGATTTGGTCCTCAACAACATCTCCAAAAGATTTGCTTTTCAAACCATTTTGTCTAATATCGATGTTACATTTTCAAAAGGGTCAACTACTGGAATTTCTGGAAGAAATGGTTCAGGTAAATCAACTTTACTAAAAATAGTTTCTGGACATATGAGTCCATCTGTAGGCAACATTGCTTATACGATAGACAATAAGACCATTCCTGGAGATGAAGTTTACAAACACCTGGTGTTTTCTGCACCTTATATAGATCTTCCCCCTTATTTTTCTATCAATGAATTACTTACACATTACGGTAAGTTTAAAAGTGTAAAAATTAAAGACACGCTGGAGTTCATTGATTTTTGTGAGTTACCCCCTGTTAAAGACAAACATATCGGATTTTTTTCCAGCGGGATGAAACAAAAAGTATCCATAGCCTTGGCTTTGATTACGCAAACCAGTTTACTCATGCTGGATGAACCAACCTCTTATTTTGACCAAGAAGCCAAAATATGGTTTTATAAAAAATTGAGTGAAGTAGAAGACACAACGACCATTATCGCATCCAATGAAAAAGAAGATTTCAAAACTGCTTCCAGAATATTGGAATTGAAAGATAAATACCTCACAACTTAACTTCATAAATAATACACAATGAAATACGCGATTTTTCTTTTTTGTAGTTTAATCATCTTTTCTTGTAAAGACAACAGCCCACAACCTGCTGATTTAGTTGGAAACTATACAGTAGAAGCTAAACTAAAAGAAAAAGTGATCGATACGGAAGCCATCAAAGACACGATAGCAAAGGCTATGGAAGAGGCGTCTAAAGAAATAGAAAAAGCTCGAAAAGAACTTAATGAGGACTTGGATCTAAGTAATATTGACACTACGACTTTGGAGGGAAAAATGGAGTATATTGGAAAATCTTTCGGAGCAAAAATGGGAAATCTTGGTTTGGAAATGGGAGATTTGGGCAAAGATCTCGGTGGTATGGTTGGAGAATTAGCTGGAACAGGATTGTCACTTTCAGAACAATTGTTGCGAAATGTGAAACTTGACGTGGAACTTCAAGCTGATGGAGACGTTAAAACTTCGAGTAAATTCATCAATTTTGGCTTGGATAATGCTAAGTGGCGCGTTGAAAATGATGAATTCATTGTGGTAAAACCGGAAGACTCACAACCCGATCATTTCAAAATCATAGAAAGAAACGATACTGGTTTTTCAATAGAAAAAGATAAAGTAATACTTCACTTTACTAAAAAATAATGTGGATTCTGATTTATATAAAAAATGATGAATTCCTAAATTTCGAGATAATTTTAAAACATTGACCTTCTGCCAATTACGCTACAGATTGGGCAAACGTTGGCATCATGACCTCTGGCCGGGCAATATTGGCGGCCAAAAAATATGATTTGTAGGTGAATTTTATTCCACGTTTCTTCAGGAAACAACTTTTTTAAATCTGCTTCAGTCTTTTCAACATTTTTTCCAGTTGATAGACACCAACGCTCTGCTAATCTATGGATGTGCGTATCTACGGGAAATGCAGGAAAGCCAAATGCTTGTGACATGACTACGCTCGCTGTTTTGTGTCCGACCCCAGGAAGGGCTTCAAGTTCTTCAAAACTTTGAGGAACCACTCCCCCATGTTTTTCAATTAACAATTGAGATAAATCATAAATTGCTTGTGACTTGCGGGGAGATAGACCACATGGTTTGATAATCGCAGCTATTTCTGGAACAGAAGTTTTAATCATAGCTTGTGGAGTATCTGCCAATTCAAACAAAAAAGGGGTCACTTTATTAACGCGCTCATCGGTACACTGCGCAGATAATAAAACAGCAATCAACAAAGTATAGGGATCTTTGTGTGCTAATGGAATGGGAGTCGTAGGATATAACTCCTCCAATTTTGCAAGCACAAAGTTTGCTCTTTGCTTTTTGCTCCAGTTTCTACCGTCTTCTACCATTATATTTGATTCAAAAAGTGAATGGTATCAATATTGTCGGCGTAATCCCAAAGTTCTGGTGTTTGTGCAAAGCCTGGTAAAATTGTCTGGACAAAAGCCAGTGGTTTACTAGAGACAACACATTGTATTTGATCTGAAAACGGCAAAATCTTTGATTCCAAATCTGCCTCGTCATCATAGAATTCGTAATTTAATGTAGCAATGCGAGAAGCAAGACTTGCATCTTCACACAACATCACCGACCCATTATTTAGATACTTGATTCTATTCAACATATTTACAGCAATGTTGTAGTCAAAATTATTTTTGTATTTGTCGTGCAGATTCACAAAATTAAATTCGTGCAGACCTTCCATGATCATATCCAATGGAAAATTACGGGGTATGAGCAGTTTAGAAACATTTCTACAACCAAGACCGAAGTGGATGAAAATATCTTTCCCCAATTTGAGGATGGTTTCGCGGTTATCTTCGACATGCAGGACACCAATGGAATTCCTGTGTTTGCGTATGATGTGAGGCTGTTTTGCAAAGTATGTCTCAAAATACCTAGCCGAATTATTACTGCCTGTCGCAATGACCCCATCCATATTGTTGAGTCGTTCCACAAATTCAAAATAGGCTTGAGCGTTTGGGTTGATGGTTATGAGTTTAGAAAATAATGCTTTGATAAGCACACTATCCTTTTCACTCAATTTGATGTGGGCAATATGATCTGTAACAAAACAAGATAGAATATCATGAAAACCAACCAATGGTAAATTGCCAGCTAAAATCAATCCAATTTTTTTACCCCCAATTTTTGCTTCTAAATCATAAGAAGCGAGCCATTGCTCTAGTTTAAAGCTGTCTAACATATAGTCTCGCACACCCTCTAAAGCAAAAATGATATTTTCTTTATTGAACCAACGGTTATGGGCCATTGCCAACTCAATTTGCTCAGTCCAATATTCATCATTGAAATCTGTTAAAGATTGGCCCAAAGCAGCAAGTGCAGATTTTTTTTCACCCAAAGTCATCATTCGTCTTCCAATTTGGTTCGCGAATTTTTATATGCACGCCATTTATCCAATAATGCCACAAAATCTTCTGGAAGATCTGAATCAAAAAACATTCTTTTTCCAGAAGTCGGATGGGTAAAGCCTAAAGATTTCGCGTGCAGTGCTTGACGAGGTAAAATGGCAAAACAATTGTCTACAAATTGTTTATACTTCGTAAAAACCGTTCCTTTCAAAATTTTATCTCCTCCATATCGATCATCATTAAACAAAGTGTGGCCGATGTGTTTCATGTGCACCCTTATTTGATGTGTTCGACCCGTTTCCAACTGACATTTGATCAAAGAAACGTAATATAAAGGTTCCAATACTTCGTAATGCGTTCGAGCAGATTTGCCACCTTCCATTTCGTCAACGACCGTCATTTGTTTTCGCTCACGTGCGTGTCTGCCAATGGGAGCATCTATAGTGCCTTTTTCTTCTTCGGGTTGACCCCAAACGAGTGCCACATAGGACCTGTCAATGGTGTGATCAAAAAACTGTTTAGCCAAGTGTGTCATAGCCAATTCAGTTTTTGCAATGACCATCAATCCTGAGGTATCTTTATCAATGCGATGCACGATTCCAGGCCGCTGTTTATTTTCTAAAAACAAAGTGAGACCTTGTTCACCGAAATGATATAATAAAGCATTTACGAGAGTTTGATCCATATTCCCAACTCCTGGATGGACAACAAGACCAGGCTGTTTGTTGATAACCATGACTTCCTCATCTTCATAGACAATATTGAGTGGAATGTATTGTGGCTCAAGTGGTGCGTCATCATCTGGATTTCTAGGCAAAACCAAGGCAATGTGATCCTGAGGTTTTACCTTGTAATTTGATTTTACTTCTTTCCCATTGACCAAAATACTTCCTACACCGATGGCATTCTGGACCCTATTTCTGGATACTTGATCCAATTTCATCATCAAAAATTTATCTATGCGTGTAGGACTTTGACCTTTGTCAACGGTGATTTCCTGATGTACGAAGAGATCCTCGTCTCCACCTTCTAAGTCTGAGACTCTGATACTTGTCATATATGTTTGTTTATAATTACCCACCACATGAATGGGGGTGCAAAGATATGTCTTATTTGGCTCATTCTCTTTTCAAAGGCCTTATATTCAATCATTCCACTTTTCTAAATATATCTTGTGCAACCTGAATCTTCAAACAATTTCCTAGAATGTATAGGTAAGTCCTATATTCCAAGCAATCATGTCAGTTGAAGTTTGCTTGAGGTCAAAAGCCTCAATGGTTGTACTGAATGCATTTTCTAAAAAATCTCTTTCTTTGACATAATATTCACCAGATTGACCGATGAGTATATTCACTTTGGTTGTAAGATAAACGCGGTCGGAAACAGCAATACTAAATCCGCCGCCGCCGCCATAAGAACCAATCCAATCACTACTTTCAAAAAAAGTGGTACTTTCATCACCACCAGGAAATGTCAAATTTGTAGACGTATAAAATATATTAGAGCCGAGGTGCAATTCTAAAAATGGCATAAAAGAAGGCGAACCTAGGTCCAGAAAATACCTTCCAAAAAGTGAAAAACCCACAATTCTTGAGCCAGTTCTGCTGTCCCATTCTTCCAATTGGCCAAAATCAAATTGCCTGATAATCGGGCTGCTAAAACTCCCCACTGTTGAAAAATTGACCCCCAATCCTGCAAATAGAGGTTTAGCTTTTGCCACCTGAACTAAGCCTGTAACATTCACACCATAAAGGGTATAATCGATGTTTCTTGCGAAAGCATTTCTCGGAAATTGAATCAAACCACCACCTTCAATCATATAAACACGCTGAAGCACAGGTTCTTCTGCGGCATACTCTGTAGATTCTACCTCTTGCCCTTGAACGGCAGTCATAAAAAATATGCAAGTCAATAAAAAAATTAGCTTTATGTGGATGTTGCCAGTATTTTTCAAAATGATATTTACTAAAGGTTCTAAAAAAAATCAGCTTTAAAGATTCTTTGTCAGCACTATAAAGCTAAATAAACTTTTAATCATTCAAAAATAATTTGAGTTACTTCAGTATTTGATAACATTTTATCATTGAAAAAGATTTTCACTGAATTCAGGATAGAAACGGCTTATACAAGTTTATGAGTTTTGCAGACTCCAATTCCCAACTATTTTCTAAAGCCATTTTTCTCCCTCTCTCCACCATTTTTATTCTGTCTTCTTCTGAGATTTTGTTGATTAAGTCAGTAAAGTGTTCAGCATCTAAATCCTTGAGCATCAAAGCATGATTGTACTTTTTTATTAAAAGTTCATATTCTGGAAGGAGACTATTGATACTTACAACACCAAATGCCGCATAATCAAAAAACTTATTTGCTAAGGAAAAATAATAACTCAAGCTACTGGCATCCAATAAATTATATCCAAATTTTGCCTTTTTTGTAATGCTTTTTAATTGGTCTGGGCTTTGTTTATCTATAAAGATCACATTTTCAAAATGTAGGTTATTTTTTAAAACCATCAATTCTGCTTTTACATCTCCGTCTCCGACAAGCAGAATTTGAAAATGGGGTAATGATTTTGAAGCTTCCATTAAAGTTTGAAGTCCCCTTCCAGCATTGATTGCGCCTTGATAAATGATGATATTTTCTTTTTCAAAATCCTGATTATTATTGGCAGTGACATTGGGCACATTCCTGATCACTTCAAATGGCGAACCATAAATTTCCGTCAATTTTGAAGCTAATAATGGTCCAACAGTATATCGTTGTTGACTTATTTTAATCCCAAATTTTTCAACAACAGTCCAGATTTTCTTTTTAAACTTTTTACCCATTAATTCAGGAACCTCTGCAAACCATTCATGCGCATCATAAATGGCATTTTTCTTTAGTATTTTAGCCGCTGTCATTCCACCAATGATGGTATCAGGGTCACAACAACACAAAGTATTATAGGATTTTCTATAACCCAAGAGGAAAAAAAACAAACGGATGTTGTATTCTAGGTAAAATGCAGGTCCACTTTTAAAGAAACAATCCAACCTTTTAAATATTATTTTTTGAGATTCCTTTTGATCGGCACCTCTCAGATTCCTGCCAATGATGGTCACTTTCACGCGAAAAGCTTCCTGTAATGAATGGGCAATTTTCAAGACACGTTGATCATAGGTAATGTCATTGGTCACACAAATAACCAATCCTTTATTTTCGGACATCTTGATCCTTTATGAGATTGATCAATTTGGCATCATCGGTCAACTTTATCAGGCCATCTTTGTGCAAATCTTCCAAGCAATTTTGAATTCTGTTTCTTCTGTTGATTGGCCATTTCAATAACAAGGATTTTATTTCAGTGATCTTGGGCAACTTTTCTAATAATTTCAAAACAGCAACATAATCTTCCTTTGTATAATCTGAAGAACCACTTCCCCTACAAATATCACATTTGCCGCAAACAGTCGCTTTTTCACCAAAGTATTCCAGTATTGCTGCCTGCCTGCATGTATCTCCAGTAAAAAATTGAATGATAGCCTCCAATCTATCTTGGGCATTTTTTCTGTCTACCTGATAAGCTTTTTCATCTATTTTGAATGAATTGTCATCTGGACGATCCATCAAATAAGTGATTTTGGGCATACCCAGTGATTTATCATAATGGATCATACCTTCCCTTTCCAACATTTTGAGAATGAGGATGATTTTGTCTATTGGAATATTGAGTGTTCTCGAAAGCTGGGTTTCATTGATTTCTATACTTTCAATAAAGATGCCATCGTACATGCGAAGCAATTGGCACAAAACTTCATACCGTAAATCATCTTCTGGATAAACATTGTGCAATGCTCTCGGATCGGCCACTACCAAAACTCGGGAAGGAAGTTTCAAGGATTCACTTAGAGCCAACCAATTTTGCCGTTCCAAAATTCTCAATGTATTATACACTTTAGAGGAATTAAACTTTGACAATTTACAAAACTCAGCCATGTCAAAATAATATTCAGAACCTGCACCGCCCCCTATTGCAACCTTAAAAAATCTGCAAAGTAAGGTGTAAACTGATTTTATTTCTTCAGAGCTCGGGTATTGAGAATCCATACTTTTGGATGCTGAAATGATGTCTCGGTTGTTGACAATGGCAACGGCATAAGCAACTTTGCCATCCCTCCCAGCTCGACCTGCTTCCTGGTAATATTCTTCGATACTTGGTGGAATGTCCTGGTGGATAACAAATCTGACGTCGGATTTATCAATTCCCATACCAAATGCGTTTGTTGCAACCATGATGCGAACAGAATTGGCAAACCATTTTGATTGAATGGAGGCTCTTTGGTCTGTGGTCATGCCACCATGATATGCTGCAGCCGAATAGCCTTTTGATCTAAGGAGTTCGGCAATTTTCATACATTCTACTCTACTCCGTTGGTAAATAATGCCCGTGCCTTGCAATTTTTCCATGAGGTGCAAAAGCTCTTGAGATTTATCTTCATTTCTGATCACAACAAAATTGATATTCTCTCTGGCAAAACTTTTTGTAAAAATAGACACGTCCCTGAGACCAAGTTGTTTTTCAATATCTTGTAAAATCAAACTGGTTGCAGTCGCGGTCAATGCAATGATGGGAACATTGGGTTTTATTTCCCGCAAAATTTTGAGATCTAAATAAGAAGGACGGAAATCATGCCCCCACTGCGAAATGCAATGCGCTTCATCTATGGCAACAAAAGCAACATTCGCCATGTAAAAACGGGTCTGGAACAATTCTGTTTGGACCCTTTCTGGTGAAACATAGAGCAACTTCAAAGGTCCATGTACGAAATTATCTAAAATGGCATCAATGGCAGATAAAGGCATACCACTATAAATGGCTTTGGCAGAAATCTCTTTGTCCTCAAGTTGTTTGATTTGATCCTGCATCAAGGAAATAAGAGGAGATATGACCAGTACCTTTCCTTTTGTGAGCAATGCTGGCAACTGATAACAAAGTGATTTTCCTCCACCAGTTGGAAGCAATGCAATGGTATCTCTTCCCGATAGAATGGATTCTATGATTTCCAATTGAGGCGATCTGAACTCGTCAAATCCCCAATATCTTTTTAATACTTTATGCACATTTTGCGACAATGTCAGTTCCAGATTTTATCCAATGCCAAAGATATTCCAAATCTGACGATAATAGAAATTGCACTCGCTTATATAATAAGCATAAATGGATTACCATGATTCATCTTATAAAGTGGCATAACTTATCACCATTTTAACTTTAATTTTCAAATACTACGGCCAATTTCACCCCTTTTACATATAAATCATATATAAAAGGTTATAACCAAGAAAAATTGAAAGATAGGTTTAATAAAAGGGCAATACTTATATTAAATTATTTTTGTAATTTTGTCATTCTGATCTGAGCGTCTTCCCATAAATAATATCTATTGTCAAACATGGATAAAACAATGGTGTCCAAATTTAGCTTATTGTGGTTGACCTTACAGTTTTCTGTAGGCTCACTTTCTGCACAATTAAAATTAAAAAATAGCGATAACCTCAACTCTTTGGCTAGTGCTCTGCAGCAAGCCCGAGACAATAAATCCAATGCAGAAATTGCAGATGTTTATTTTATAACCGCAGAATATTATCAATACAGAAGTTACAATTTTGACAAAGCATTTGAAAACTATGTCAATGCCAGACAATATTATTTGAGGGAAAACGACGTAAGCAAGGTCAAATTTATAGACTTATTTATAGCCGACAGGTATGTCAACTTAGGACTTTACCAAGAAGGTATGGACATCTATGAGGACTTGTTGGGTTATTATGAAGAACAATCTGACTTAAAAACAGCCGCCAATATCTTGTACAAAATGAGCCGGACATATAGGTACCGTGGCGATAGTGAAAAAAACCTGGAATTACTCAACAAGGCAGAAGCTTACAACAAAAAGATACAGGACACGCTTTTGATTGCCAATATTAAGTTGGACAAAATAGAAAGTTATATCCATCTCAATGAAAAAGACAGTGCTTTGATTGTCGCCGCTGCGGTTGTAGAATTGGCAAGTAAAGCAAAAGACGATAAAGCCATGAGTAAAGCTTTGTACTTTGTTGGATATATCAACTATCTCAAAAAAAGCAATGACACCGCCATCAAATATTTGTTGAAGAGTTTGCAGATGTTACCTGGTATTGCCTTTAGTACTGATAAAAGGGCGATTTACAAGTTATTGGCCAGAATTTACGAGGCTGACAAAGACAATCCGAATTCATTGAAATATTTCAAATTATATTCGGAGCTCAACGATAGCATCCTCAACCAAGATCGGCTTTCCATCGTCAATGAACTTGCCATCAGGTATAGTTTGAATGAAAAAGACAAACAGATCGCAAATGTTCAGGCAGAAAAGGAAAGTGTTTTACAACGGAGTATTCTTCAAAGCAGGGCGCTATATTTTGTAGGAATAGGTTTTTTACTGCTACTGGGATTTATTTATTACCTCATCAGGTTTTACATGCACAAAATTCAGACAGAAAAAATCATCAATACTCAACAACACGAAATCGATCAGCAAAAAATCAGAGAGCTGGAGGATAAGATAAAAATCAACTCCATGCAAGCAATGATTGTCGGTGAAGAAAAGGAAAGAGAGCGTATTGCCAAAGATTTACACGATAGTTTAGGTGGACTGTTGAGTACCGTGAAACTGCAATTTGATAATTTCAAGACAAAACTCACAGGTCACAATTCTATGGACCAATACAATAAAGCGACTAATCTATTGGATAATGCAGTGGAAGAAGTGCGGTCTATATCAAGAAATCTTCAACCAACGGCATTGAAAAGGTATGGTTTGGTGCCGGCACTTCAGGATTTGATCAATCGATTGGATCAAGAAGGCATGCCAGAAATTTTCTTTCAACCTTATGATGTACCCGAAAAAATTGATGAAATCATTTCCCTCAGTGTTTTCAGAGTCATACAAGAACTTCTAAACAACTCCATAAAATACGCCAAGGCAAAAGAAATATTGATTCAACTCAACAGTGATGGAGATGAGTTGTATTTACAATATGAAGACGACGGTATTGGTTTTGATTATAATAATTTGCCTAGGAAAGGCATGGGTCTGGAAAACATATATAGCCGAATCAATTATTTGAAAGGCAATATTGTCATTGACAGCAAACCTGAGGAAGGAGTTTACGTCATGGCCAAAGTTCCATTGAAAATTGAAGGTGCTTTTGCAGAAATGTCTGCTTAAGAATTCCTCTAACCAATTGACATTTTTTATAAAATTTTAATCTTTTAAAGTTCAAACCCTCAATAAATTACTCATAACGCACAGCAAAATGTATATTTGCGCCTTTTTCTGGTGCTAAAAAAATCAAATGTCAGCAATCGAAAAAAGTGTAATAATTGCAACAAGAGGAAGTGAACTGGCTTTATGGCAAGCGCATTTTCTCCAAGCCGAATTGAAGAATCAAGGCATTGATTCTACGCTCAATATCATCAAAACAAAGGGTGATAAAATTCAGGATCTCAGTTTTGATAAGATAGAAGGTAAGGGTTTCTTTACCAAAGAAATTGAAGATGCCCTATTGGATGGTAGTGCCCACATTGCAGTGCATTCGATGAAGGACTTACCTACTGACAATCCCGAAGGCCTGGTTATTGGTGCAGTTTCATATAGAGAAGATGCAAGAGATTGTTTATTGATCAATAAGACAAGTGTTGCTGAAGGCCAAGTCTTAAAACTCCAGAATGGTGCCGTGATTGGCACTTCCTCTTCTCGCAGAAAAGCGCAAATGTTGCACTTGCGTAATGATCTGGTCATGAAAGATATACGGGGCAATGTGCCAACGCGCATTCAAAAACTGAGAGATGGTCATTATGATGGTATTTTATTGGCAGCAGCGGGAGTTACCAGATTGGCTTTGGATTTGAGTGATTTTGAAGTGATCTATTTTCATCCGAGAGAATTTACTCCAGCACCATCTCAAGGTGTATTGGCTTTCCAATGTAGGGCAGAAGATGTTGAAACTCGTAAAATTTTAGCAAAATTGCACCATTCAGATGTAAGCAGCTGCACCAATGTCGAACGTAAAGTGCTCAAAATGATGGGCGGAGGTTGTCACATGCCATTGGGTGTCTATTGTGAAAAAGATTCTGCTGGTAATTATAGAGCTTATGGTTCTATGGCACATCACGTAGATGAACCACTTACCAAAGTTTCCATTGCCCAAACTACCACGGATCAGTTGGCTGAAAATTTATTCAATGCACTTAATAAAAAATAAGGATGTATTTAATATTTGATTGCACAGGCAACGAGAAAGTGAAAGATTATCGGGTTCCTTTTTCAAATACTTTTTCATGGCCAAAACTTGTCCATCTTTCGTGGATACTTTTGGACAGTAATTTCAAACCAATAGAGGATTTTGATTGCATCATCAAAGATGACAGCCTGAAAATTACTGACGAAGTTGCCAAGTTTGCAAAAATTGACATGGAGGATGTGGAGAAAAAGGGCATTGAGGTCGAGAAAGCATTGGCAGCGTTTAATAGTTCTGTAGAAAAGTGTCAATATATTTTTGCACACAATTTATCTAACAATGAAAACTTGTTGGCTGCAGAGTTTATCAGAAACACCATCGACATTGCCATGTTTAAAAAGGATCGTTTTTGCTTGATGCAAGAAGGGACCTATTTTTGTAAAATACCTTCAAAAACAGGTGGTTATAAGTGGCCAAGTCTTCCTGAATTGCATGCGGCTTGTTTCAATACAACTTATACACCTCCCAATAATGCTCGGGCAGATGTCATTGCTGCCGCCAGGTGTTTCATAAAGTTGATGAAGTCTGGTAAATTGGAAGATATATTTGAAGACGATGACGCATAAAAAATCTATTTTCATAACCACAGATATAGATCCAGACAGTTCCATAAATAAGTGGGCTGTTGAGGAAGGTCATCAATTGTATGGCAAAAGTTTGATTCATTTTCAAGCCAATGCTTTCAACTTACCAGATCAATTTGATATCATATTTTTTTACAGTAAAAATGCGGTGAAGTATTTTGCTGAGGGTTTGGACTCAGCACAGCTTTCTTTGGTAAAACAAAAGTTATTTGGTGCCATTGGAACTTCTACGGCTGCGGAAGTCAAAGAAGTTTTCGGAAAGGAGGTTCAATATGACTTTGATGACTACAAGGACGATGTTGAAGCTTTGAATGATTTGGTGAAAGGTAAAATCTGTTTATTTCCCCAGGCACAAACAAGCCGTAAAACCATAGAAAAAGCCTTAACAGACTGTATTGCCTTCCCAATCATTGTGTATCAAAACGTGCCAGATCTCACTTTCGTGAATCCCTACCCTAGTGACATCATCGCCTTTACAAGTCCACTCAATGTAGACGCTTATTTGGCTCATAATAAAATAAGTAATCAACAAATTGTCTCCATTGGAAAAACCACTGCTGCTTATTTAAAAGACAACTATCAACTAGACTCATTGGTTGCCAACCATCCGTCAGAAGAAGGTATACTAGAGATCATAAAAGCCCTCTAACAAAATCATTGGCAAATAATAATTGGTTTTGCTATCCATCAAAGCATATAATTTAATGTTTAATTTATACTTATATATATGTATAATGAACTGAATTTTAATTAGTTATAGATTTGTCTCCAAAATGGCAAAATTAGCTACTGTGTTAAGCAATTATTATGTGATCGTTAAGAATTAAAATATAATACAATCAATTAAAAAAAATTAATATTTCGTAAGATTGTATGCTGTAAAATAAAATATTGGCATACATTTGCGCTGCATAACCACAAAGGCATTTGGGCGACCAAGTGTTAAACAAAGAGTCAAATTCAATTCGTTATTTCATTTTTATTAATTTCATAGAGATGGTGTATCAAAAAATTAACCTTTTGATACACCTCTTTTAGTTTATGACCTTCACAAAAAAATTTCCGGGAATTTATTAAAAATTAAACCTGTTGTTCAGATTTTAATTTTTTAACTCAAGGTTAATAAATTGAGACTCTGAATTTATGAATGCTCTTCATTAAAGATGTGCTTATAGGGTACCTTGAGCGATTTCAAATAAAGCATTTATAAATAAAAGATAAAAATTATGAATCAGAAGTCTCAGCTTTTAAAGTACCTGAGATTTAAAGCTGGTGTGCTGTTGAGAACATTTCCCAGGGTGTAAGCGCCAATAATTTTGAAACCATTCAGTTGGTACGAGATTCCAAGCGCCATATTTTGCCTTTGAGTATCAACACCCAACATGAAGTTTAATTTTTCCTGAGGCGCATATTTCAATGCTGACTTGATGGCAATGCTACGATCAAGTATTTTCTCCGCTTCCAACTTTAAGCCAACTTTTTCTGAAAGTTTATAATCTAGACCTAGAGCTAAAATAGTTGGGTAAGAAATGGTTTCCTGTTTTGTGGTTGCAATGTTTTGTGCAAATATACCCACAGCAATCTTTTCTGTCAACTTTGTCAAAACTCCCAAATCTACTGATGGCGTAAAAGTCTGACCGTAATCTGAAATAGACAACTGCAGCATGTTGAAATTGGCACCAATGTTGAATACTTCAGTCAATTTCATGGAGAAGCTGGCTTGCAATTTTCTCTCCAAATATTCTTGATCGCCCATATTCACCAAATTGATGCCGAATGCCGAACGCTTCATCTTTTTGACCAAAGCTATGGAATAAACGGATAGGTCAGCCAAGCCAAATCTTCGTTCAACGCCTGCGTCAATCAGAAAATCCTCTTTCATGTCGGGCATAGAAGCAATATTGCCAAAAATACCATCCGCCCCGCCAAGCACACTGTATATTTTTCCTTGAGCAGTTACCGCAGCTCCCCCACCCCTGAGGTCAGAAATCTGGCCATAACTTAAATTAGTCAAGGAAACAAAAAACAACAAGATAAAACCACTACGCATTGTGCACATTGAGATCGATGCCTTCATAATAATTGGTATGTTGGTTGGTCAACATTTTGGTAATGTAAGTAATTTGACCCGTATGATAAGATGCATGTTCTACTACATGTAAGACAGCATCCACTCCACTCATTTCAAAACCTTGTAATAAATAAGTGGCTTTCCATTGAGATTCATCCAAGTGTAAGATCACATCGGAGGCCTGCATGAAAGTCTCTTCCATCAATGATTGTAAAACTTCTTTGTTTATAGAAGAGATTACTTCAAATTCAAGGTCTCGGATTCGGTGATCAGGCTTGCCAGCGAGTCCACTCATGATATACTGAGTAATATTGCCATTGAGATGAATGAGGATGTTTGCAATACTGTTGCTCACACCATTGGGACGAGATAGGATTTGCTCCTCAGACAACATACCGAGGCACTTATCGATACGCTCAGCCGATTCATTAAACCTAAATAATGCAGATTGTCTGAGCAAATCTGTCATGTCATTTCCCATTTCCGCTATTTAGGGCTTAAAATAGGAATTTTTTGTAAATAACGTGAAGTCAGGGATTTTAATTATAAGTGAAATTGGAATTAAAGTCCTAAAAAAGACTTTTTAAGTTTTGTCCTGTGGAAAAGTAATTACATAAAAAGACAATAGAGTCGAGAAAATTTTAGAATCATTTCCTCAACTCCATTGAGACTAGCATAATTATTAATTAGACAAAACAATCCGTTGTCCAGACATTAATTTTCCTTGTTTCACGGTGATGATCAACATTTTAGAATCATTGATTCCGCTGACATCTAGTGTATAAGACATTGACTTTTGATTACCTTTTATGACATCTTTTTTGACCAACTTGCCTTCAACAGTATAAGCTTCGATCGTGATGTCTTCTTTGCCAACTGGATTGAAATCAACCGTCACTTTATCACGTGCTGGATTTGGGTAAGCTTTGATTTCAAAATCATGTTTGGTTTCGTAACCTACGACTTCAATTTCATTAGGCTTTTTTGACTGCGTAGGGTTGACATTAAAATTATTATCTTTTTTAGTACCATAGCCAACAACTACCATTTCATCAATATTATTAGTCTTGCCATTTGTTTTGACTTCGTTAACACCCTTTTGATCTTTGGTTTTAATTATTACAACACCATTCTTGGCCTTCTCACCATATTTTGTGGTAGCAAACTTGTCCTTCAACACTTCGATAGATTCTATGTTATTAGGGTCGATGTTTTTAATATCGAAACTTGGAATTTCTTTTCCATCTACAATAAACAAAGGTTCATCTTTTTGAAATCCTTGAGTTCCTTTAACAGTGAACATATTTGCAGGTTTTTCATCACCCTCTAGTTTGAATTTTATAGGCAATGTATAAGCGACGTTTACTACCTTTCCATTTTGTTTTCCTGGATTGAAAATAGTATTTTTCTGCATTTCTTTTACAGCATTTAGGGCTGCTTGTCCAAGTTGATTACCCGGATCTCTTAGTACAACGGGATCAATGATTTTGCCATCAGTATTGATCACAAATTTCACCACTGCTGTCCCTTCAATGCCTCCATCTCTAGCCTCTTTTGGATATTTCACACTTGTGTATAATGTTCTCATCATTTTATCGGTGTTACATGCCATTTTAGCTTCTTTACTAGCCTCGGTTTCGCAACCTTTTACAATGGGCATTTCATCTACCACAGTAAAAACTTCATCATTTTGATCAGCGGTTTTAAAATATCCCATCACATTTACCTCTCCAAATTTTGGAGCTGGAGGTGTAGGTGGAGCTGGTGGAGGTGGAGGTGATGGAGCCATATGATGACCTGGAGCTGCTGGAGGTGTAGGGGCCATTTGATGACCTGGGGCTGATGGTGGTGGTGGAGGCGAAGGCATTTTAGGGATGTATTTAGCATCTTTTGTGTAAATATTAACACGGTCTTTGGACTTTTCAGTTTCTCCTTCGAAATTCACCAATTTAATGTCATCTGGTTTGATTTTTTGTGCTGTTTCATAATTTGATTTCTCTCCATTGATAAAGATTTCAGCATTCTTTGATAACCCCTTAAAACTACCAATAAATTTATTAGTGTACACCAGAACCACTCCATTGTGTTTTTCCTCATCATAACCTGCCATTTCAGAGGTAGGTTTGATAACATTTACAGTCAAAATTTCTTCTGGTTTCAAATTTTCTACATCTTCCTTAGTGGACAGCACATCATTGATGTAAAAGGCTGCAGTACTTGGTAATGGTAATGGATTTATGGAATATGCTGCACTTGGCAATGTATCAGATTGAATTTCTGTTTCTGTAACTTCAACATCAACAGCCTCACTCATTTTGGACGATGCAAAGATGATTCCCAGAACTAAAACCAAGGGAATGATCATCATATATCGAACCAGACTTTTTTTATTGGATGATTTCATATTCATCATTTCTAATCTTTTTTTGATTTGTGAATTAAAGAATTGGTTTGTCAACTCTATCTGTAATCCGGCTACTGACTGGTTGAGCAATGTTTGTAAATAGGTCTGCTTGTCTGTGGCAGTCGTCACTACCGCATCTGCAATAAATTCATGCGATGCCTTCAAGGCTCTTTTATAAAAAATGATGATGGGATTGAACCAAAATGCTGTGTGTATCAATTCAGTCAAAACAACATCTAGGGTGTGCAACCTTGAAATATGCACACGCTCATGCAGGATCACTTGATTGATTTCTGCACTCAATGGCAAATTGCGACTCAAATAAATGGTTTTCAAAAAGGAAAATGGCAAGTGCACTTGATCAGAATACACAAAATGAAGTCCATTGAGATTTACTTTTTCACCTGTCTGATATAAGCCATAGATCTTGTAAATTCCTTTGCAAAATCTCAAAAAGGCTACTCCAACACCTAGAAAATAAGTTACTTTCAAAATAGCCATTATAATTTCAAGAAAAGTCAATCCAGTTTCTTCTTTTTTGAATTGTCCTGTTACTTGGAAATCTGCCAAATTATACTTCAACAAAGGTGGTTTTTCTACGATAAAATAGGGCGCAATCAAAGGAATGAGCAAACTCATCATGAGAGACCCCAATAAAAACCATCTATTGAATTCAAAAAAGGTGAGCTTTCTCAGAAACAAAAAATAAATACCATAAAATAGGATCATACAACCACTGGCCTGTAATAAAAATGTTCCCATGACTTTATTTTTTGAGTTGTTTTTTAATCTCTTCCAAATCGCTCAATGACAAGTCTTCTTCTTTCACTAGAAAGGAAACTAAGTCATTGACAGAACCTTCAAAATATTCACTCACCAATTTACGAATAGAAAATTTTGAATATTGACTTTTTTCAACAATCGGAAAATACTCATGGGTACGACCATAAGTTTTGTGGTCTAGAAATCCTTTGGTTTCCAATATTCGCGTGATACTAGAAACAGTAGAGTGTGGTGGCTTTGGCTCATCCATCTGTTCGATGATGGAGCTTACTGTAGAAGGTCCGTAAGTCCAAAAGTAATGCATTACTTCTTCTTCGGCCTTGGTCAATCTTTGAATGTTTGACATTGTACAACGTTTTGATGTTACAAACATAAAACTAATTTTTCAGTTGTACAACTTATTTTTACGTTATATGGCTAAATTTTTAATTAAGATGTTATTCTTACTGAATATATTGATTGATTATCAACGTTTTAATTTGAATAATAAAATGAATTAAAGCAATATTCAATGGAAATATGTTTATAAATTAAATAGATATTTCCACGAAATAAAAAATATTTGGTGGAAATATCTTCTTTAAAAGCTTACATATTTCCAATCATTTAATGATGGTCGCAAATTTCCTGATTATTTATCTTTTGAATAAAATGAATCTGATTCCCATTTTTCTGGATTGTTACTGATGTACAATGATATGTTTTGATATGCAATTTGATCACGAATGATAATTTCATAAAAATTGCGTTGCCATACATCCTGTATTTTTGTGTTTGATCGAAACCATTTTGTAACACCAATTTTAAAACCACGCACGACAGACCCCACCGTCTTTGACGGTGACCGTAGGGGCGAATGATCATTCGCCCCTACATTATTCGCCACAACATTATTCGCCAGAACATCATTCGCCACGACATCATTCGCCCCTACGATATTCGCGTGTGCGGTATCTGCTGGTTCGTTATTGTTTTTTATAAATTCTATAATTCCATGCACATGGTTGGGCATGATGACATATTTATGTAAAATGACTTTCGGATAATGATCGGGAATAGCCAACCAACATTCATCGACATATTTTCCTGCCTCATTCAAATCCATTATACCATTTGTAATTTTTCCAAATAAATGGGCCCTAGCTTGGGTACAAATTGTGACAAAATAAAATCCTGATTGGCCATAATCATATCCTTTCAACCGAATGGATGCACGATGGTGGATGGCTGGGTTATAGTTTTTCATAGGTAAAATTTTAGAACGGGAATTCTAATTAATACTAAAACAAAATTAAATTATTACTGCAAATATTGCACTTGAGGAATATTTAATTTTCTTCCTACTCAAAATTCCACCTCTTCACCCGCAACTGATACCGAGCATCACTAAATTTCCATTTTGCAACATCTACCTCTGCCTCAATTTTTGACTCCAGGTTTTGATCCATCAAATGCGGGAAGAAATTAATACCTGTACGGGCTTCTAAAGCATCAATCGTAACAGCAAAATCTTGAAGTGGTCTATCGCTCACCGCATGTGGAAGCAAAAAAGCAATGGCCTTTTTCTCAGGTCCTTCTATATCCAATATGATTTTGAAAAATTCATTTGGAATTCCAACACCTTTTTTAGTCTTTTTGACACTTTGGTCGAGTACAGGACCAGAAACAATATAAACGGATTTGTTGTGATAAACCCAATCTCGGGTTTGTTCTTCCAGTTCACGCCAAATGCCATTATTAAAGGCTCTCAATTGTGGGGACATATTACTCATATAAAATGATTCTCGCATGGCTAATGTATCAAATGCCATATCCGCAGCTGGAGCCAGGTGACCTTTGGTGTATCCAGATCCTTTATAATCATAAAAAGTGGCTGATTGGCTTGGAATCAGGGGATCATCAAAAAAATAATCCGTCCGTGGCACATTGGGTTTGCGCAAAATTTCTTGCGAAAGTGGATATGCTACCCATTCCGCTTGTTCAAAAGCTTCAACATAGGAAAGGCTGTAATAGGTATGGTTGACAATGGTTCCGTTTGTAGAAGACGGAAGCCATGGCCTTGCTTCATCAAAAACTTGGGAACCAGTCTCCTGTTTTGAGTTATTGGAATTTCTTGGATCATTTGAATCAATTTGCGGATTTACAGCACCTTCTGTGGTTTTGAGTATGATCTGTTTGCCCTCCCCAGAACCAGTATACTGAATCAAGTAATCCCAACCGAAATACAAAAGACCAATAAGAATGACTGCAAAAATAAATATGCGCACATTGACGCTTACATCGCTACTGTTACTTTCATAGTTTCTACGCAATTTGGCCATCTCTTTGTTTTTATCTCTGACAAAGAAATGAAATTTAAAGTATACATCGAAGTTTTAGATGCTATGTCACTGCATTTTTAGAATTTATCAACCGTTTTATATGCCTCTATCAAAGCAATTTCTCCAGCTTTACCTTCTTGCGCATTTCCATGTTCCATACCCATTATGCCCCGATATCCTTTGTCATAAATATGTTTGAATATCGTTTTAAAATTGATCTCACCTGTTGTAGGTTCTTTTCTTCCAGGATTATCTCCAATTTGAAAATAGGCAATTTCATCCCAGCAAGCATTGATGCTGTTGATGAGATTCCCTTCATTGCGTTGCATGTGATATATGTCATACAATATTTTGCAAGAAGGGCTGTCAACGGCCTTGCAGATTTCAAAAGTCTGATCAGAATTTCTCAAAAATAAATCAGGTGTATCACTGAGCGGTTCCAGAACCATGATCAATCCACTTTTCTCCAAAATTTCCGATCCCTTTCTCAGGCTATCTACCACATTGGCTGTCTGAATTCCGACGGGTGTAGCACGGTTATAAAAACCTGGCACTACCGTTGCCCACTGAGCATTCACGCGTTTTGCAGCGTCAACAGATTGCTGACAGGTGGCTAGAAACTTATCTTGAAATTCTTGCTTTCCAGTAGTGAGCGAAGCCTTCCAATTGTCACCTCCATCAATGACAAAAACACCCATTTTCATACCTAATTTTGCAAGCGTATTGCCTATTTTTTCCTGATCCTGGATTGATCTGCCCAAAAGGCCATTGTCTTCCAAACCAGTGAA
>JAKQLF010000250.1 GCA_029567325.1 Bacteroidota bacterium
CAATAAAGGTCGCGAGCAAATCACCATTAGTCAAATGGTTACTGATATTCGTAGTGAAAAAGTGAGCAAAATGGAAGTTTATGGACAAGAATTGCGTTTAACTTATAAAGATGATTCCAAGAAAATTGCTAAAAAAGAAGAGGGTCAACAAGCCCTGCAAATTCTTGAAGCTTCTGGAATTGATTTAACCAGTGTAGACACAGAAATTCATGACGCTACATTTATGCAAATGTTGTGGGAATTGATTATTAACTTTTTGCCCATAATCCTAATGTTCGTTTTTCTAATGTTTGTCTTTAGACAAGCTCGTGGTGGCACCGACGCCATGTTTGGGATGGGAAAAAGTAAAGCAAAAGTTTTCGTCAAAGGTAAACAAAATATTTCTTTTAAAGATGTGGGTGGTATGAATGAAGCCAAAAAAGAATTGGAAGAAATTGTTGATTTCTTGAAGCATCCTAAAAAATACACCAAAGTAGGTGCTCGTACTCCCAAAGGTGTTTTATTAGTGGGTCCAGCTGGAACTGGAAAAACTTTGTTAGCGAGAGCCGTAGCAGGTGAAGCAGGTGTGCAATTTCTCTCGATTGCTGGTAGTGAATTTATGGAAATGTTAGTTGGTGTAGGGGCTTCTCGTGTCAGAGATTTATTTGATACAGCCAAAAAGATTGCTCCATCCATAATTTTTATAGATGAAATTGATGCCATTGGTCGCATGAGAGGACGTAATAGTATGTCTTCTCATGACGAACGCGAGCAAACTCTTAATCAGATTTTAGTAGAAATGGATGGTTTTACTCAGAATGACAATGTGATTGTGATGGCTGCTACCAATCGTGGCGATATGCTTGATCCAGCACTAGTTCGTCCTGGTCGTTTTGATCGTCGCGTGCAAGTCAATTTGCCAGATTTAGAGGAACGTAAATTTATTTTAAATATTCATGCTCGCAACAAAACTTTTACTAAAGGTTTAGATTGGGTCAAAGTGGCCAAGCGCACTGTAGGTTTTTCTGGTGCTGATTTGGAAAACATGCTTAACGAAGCCGCGATTGCCATTGCTAGAGAAAGTCGTGAAGAAATTACTTTGGAAGACATCGAAGAAGCATCTCTTAAGGTGAAATTTGGTCCGAGTAAAAAACGCTTGCAAGATGAAAAAGAAAAGAAAATGACTGCTTATCATGAGGCAGGTCATGCGGTTTTGGCTCATATTTTACCTTATGCTGATCCAGTGCATCGTATCTCTATTGTTTCGAGAGGTCAGGCTTTAGGTTATACCTTTACCCCTCCAGAAAAAGATAAATTGCAAATTCTAAAATCAGAATTGTTGGACGACATGACAGTGATGCTTGGTGGTAGAGCTGCTGAAATGTTGGTTTTTGATGAACAAACAGCTGGGGCTAGCAATGACATTGATCGCGTTACCAGAATTGCTCGCAGTATGGTAGTGCGTTTTGGCATGAGCAAATTAGGCCCAATGAATTTTGGTCCTCAATATGAGGGTGAAGATTACAGTCGTGCTTGGGGAGAAGCAGACAGACCTTCTCTTAAGGTTCAAGAACAAGTC
>JAKQLF010000083.1 GCA_029567325.1 Bacteroidota bacterium
TCTTTTTGTAAAACAGTGTCTAACCTTACAACCATTGATGTATCGGTCAATGAGATTATAGTGTCTGTAACAAAAACACTGTCAGCAACCATTTTCTTAGTAGTTTCTGTATTTAAATAAGACTTATGACTCACTATCATAAAGTGATATTTAGGATTCTCCAGATAAACATCAGTTACATCACTACCTTCAGGTGTTTCGATGTGAAAATCTGATATTTTAGTGTGGGCAACCGTAGGCTCTGTTTTTATTTGATCTATGGTTTCCCATACTTCAGCAGGGTAGGCAGCATAGTTTTTCATATAATCATTATATGCTACTTCTTTTACTTCACCCGTTTCTTTATTTTTGAGTACGAAGGCCAAAACTTTTACAGCACCTGCAGCATCCTTTTCTTCTTTGTACTTTGATGCGATGTCAGCTCCAATTTTAAATGGACGGAAGTCAAATTGCGGTAGGTTCCAAACATAATTGCTCATACAATAATAAATGAGACATAGTGTGGTAATCCCCAACATCCAAGATCTGTTTATGGGGGTAAATAGTTGATGCATCAATTTTGGCTTTACCACAAACAAAATAGCTGGAACCAATAACACCAAGTCTTTGAAGAAAGAAACCCGAGGCACCAATTTCAAGAAATCACCAAAACAACCACAATCCGTAACGCGCATGTTGGTTTCCTTATAAGGTCCCCATTGGGCAAAATCAAAGAAATTTACTCCAGATGGTACATAGGCAGTTAAGTATGTAAATCCTGTCAAAAATGCAAAAAACAAAATCATCAATAAAAATAACCAAGCAGTCAACTTTGGCCGGCTACCTATGACGAGCATGATGCCTAGAATTATTTCTAAAACAATCATGAAAACTGAGAATCCTATTGAATACTCAGACAGCCATGGAAACAAGGGTGCTAAAAATGAAGCACTTGTTGCTTGAAACGTTGTTTCAAATTCAGCAAAATATTGCTCCATTTTGTAGGCTGTTCCCAATGGATCGATGGCCTTGACAAACCCCGAAAAGATGAAAAGTAAACCTGTAAAGTTTTGAAGATAAGACATCCACCAAGATTTTGATTTCTTGGTAGAGAGCACTATAATTGCAGTGAGGATGATTGCTGCGATAGCTATGTATATCGATAATTTACCTAGTGTTAAATTCATATATTATAATACTTCGTTCTGATTTTGGATCGTGTTGCAAAATTAAGTAATTCAATAGTTTATTCTGTTAACAAAAGCCAAATATTGATTCATTTCAAACTTATATTGATCAGTTTTAACCATTTATGGCAAAATTTCAATATATGTCCATGATATTTTTCACTCCGATGGTCCTTTCTACTGTAAAACCTTCACCATAAAGCGCGCCAATGTCTCTACCATGCATCATGTTTTTTGCTTTGATAAAATCTAGAAATTCTTTTCCAGATATAGGAGTTACTGGTTCTTTGGAGTTTGGATCAAAAAACTGTGTTTTGAAAAGCAAAATACTTTCCATTTTTTGCTCTATGAATGGAGTAATATCGACCACAAAATCTGGTTTATGGTGCCTGTCTTGAATGTAATGATAAATGACTTTAGGTCTATGAGGGGCAAGTACGTTTCCATGATCATCAGTAATCGTTATTTTTCCTAATCCTGAATAAAAACAAGCATCAGATATGATTTTAGAAGCTCTGCCATGATCCGGATGGCGATCGTCGATGGCATTGGCAAGCACTATTTTTGGCTTTGCAATCCTTATAATGCGTGCAATAGCTTGTATTGTTATTTCGCTAAAAGTCATAAAGCCATCTGCAAGGCCCAAGTTTGCTCTGAATTCTACACCAAGAAATGCAGCAGCGTTTTTTGCTTCTTCAAACCTGGTTTCTGTTGTTCCTCTTGTACCCAATTCACCTTGAGTCAAATCACATATTCCCACAGAATTTCCTAAGCCAATCTGGTGGAGAATTGTTCCACTGCAACTTAATTCTACATCGTCTGGGTGTACGCCTATAGCAAGAATTTCCACTTGCTTCGGCTTATTGTATATTTCTATCAATTTGCTATTCAATATTTTATAATTATGTAGTGAATTTAATAATTCAAGTATTTGCTTATACTTTCTGGCTTAACAAGACAAAAATACGATAGTTAAGTTCATATTTGAATGAATGACCCATCAGTTGTTGACTTGAAAGCCAAGGATATCTGCAATTCTAGAGAATTCACCCAATGCCGGGGCATTTATGATGATTTCAGTTGTCGTATTTGGGTGTATAAATTGTAATTTTGTTGCATGCAACATCATCTCATTGAGTTCAAAAGTTTCTAAGAAAAACTTGTTTTGTTTGTTGCAACCGTGAGGTCTATCGCCAATGATTGGATGGAAAATGTGAGATAGGTGTTTTCTCAGTTGATGTTGTCTTCCAGTTTGTGGATATAATTCTACGAGGCTATATCTCGAGCTAGGATGTTTCCAAGAACAATAAGGTATTTCAGCATGTGCCATTGTTTTTCCATAGGTTAAAGCTTCCTGAAGTTTATTTTTATCATTGATGATGGCATAGTCTATTTCAAAATCAGGTGCAGTGTGCCCCCTGACGATTGCCTGATACGTTTTTGAAACTTCATTTTCAGCAAATTTTTTATTCATCTGAGATTGGGTAATCTGATCCAAGGCAAACAACAATACACCACTGGTTTTTCTGTCCAAGCGATGCACTGGATATACTCTTTGGCCTATCTGATCTCTTAAGTTTGGAAGGACCAATGTTGAGGCTTGGTTATCCAATTTCGTCCTGTGAACAAAAAATCCACAGGGCTTATTAATCGCAATCAGTTGCTCATCTTGATAAAGTATTTCGAAAATCATATGAATATTTACGATAATTTGATATTAAAATAACTAATGAAGTTTGAGTATCTAAAGTGTTTTAAATCAATACAATAAAAATATCCACTTCACATTTTAAAACCATTATAATTGGAATGTTTATTGGTACTGGTTTTGAAATGGGTTTTGCAAAAGTACATCTATAAAATTGAGATTTCGTTTTGTCAAAACCTTAAGAACAAAATATTTATTTTAGGCGTAGTTGATGTGGCGAAAAGCTGGGATCTATATTTCAAAATGGAGTACTCCATAAATTTGATCATTTTTTGGCTTGTATTAAATGAATCTTGAATCTAAAAGAATTTAACTTTAAGATATCGCTATCAAAAATTATCTTTGTCGCGCCCTTAGATACACTCAACACTTAATTGGGGCGAATCGCGTAGATTATGATAAAAGCACAAGGAATCACCAAAGCTTATGGAAATCTAAAAGTCCTTAAAGGTGTAGATTTGGAAATAGAAATGGGTAAAATCATTTCTATTTTGGGTAAAAGTGGTGCAGGAAAAAGTACTTTACTCCATATATTAGGAACCTTGGATGTGCCAGATGAAGGAGTACTGTCAATTGATGGTGAAGTGCTTACTTCGATGAAGGAAAAGTCTCTTGCAAAGTATAGAAATCAGAATTTAGGATTTGTTTTTCAATTTCATCATTTATTAGATGAATTTACTGCTCTGGAAAATGTTTGTATACCTGCATACATAGCTAAAACCAACCAGAAGGTGGTTGAACGCAAGGCAAAGGAACTTTTGGACTATCTTGGATTAACTGACAGGATGGACCATAAACCCAATCAACTTTCAGGCGGAGAACAACAAAGGGTGGCTGTGGCCAGGGCTTTGATCAATCAACCCAAGGTCGTTTTGGCAGATGAACCCACAGGTAATCTTGACAATACAAGCTCCAGAGAAATGCATGAATTATTTATAAAACTTAGAAACGATTTCAATCAGACCTTTGTCATCGTTACACACAACGAAGAGCTTGCTCAAATGAGTAATAAAAGGTATTTTATGGTTGATGGTAAAATAGACTCCATCAATTAATTTTAAATGCTAATAATTAAGTAAAAATGCTCAAGTCACTATATGTTAAGAATTACGCTTTGATAGATGAGCTGGAAATCGATTTTTCAGAGAGACTAAACATCATCACAGGTGAAACAGGTGCCGGTAAGTCAATTATGTTAGGGGCACTTGGCTTGATCATGGGTAAAAGAGCCGATGTAAAAGTACTAGCAGACGAAACAAATAAATGCATTGTTGAAGCCAAATTTGATATCACACAAGATGGTTTGCAAAATTATTTTGAAGACAATGACTTGGAATATGCTGATGAATTAATTATCAGAAGAGAAATTTTACCAACTGGAAAATCAAGAGCTTTTATCAATGATTCACCAGCAACGCTTGATATCCTTCAACAATTAAGCGATGGTTTAATTGACTTGCACCAACAATTTGATACTCTAGATCTTTACAAAACTTCCTTCCAAATTAAAGTTTTGGATGCTTTGGCTGACAATGCTCAGGTTTTAAGGGATTATCAAGCTTTATTGATACAATATAGAACCAAAGTCACTAGTTTGAAAAAGTTGATTTCTGAGCGAGATTTAAAATCCAAAGAACTTGATTTTTTAAAATATCAGTTGTCAGAACTTTCACAGATCAAATTGCAGAAGGGCGAATATGAAAGTTTGGAAGAGGAACTTGATGTTTTATCAAGTAACGAAGAAATCAAATCAGTGGCACTACTTTTGAGCAACGGTCTGGAACAACAAGAGCCTTCTGTGATAAGCATTGTACAAGAAATGGTTAGACAAACTGCCTCTATCCAAGAAAAAGACAAACGTTTCATTGCCTTACATGATCGATTGGTTGTGATTTTGGAAGAAGTGAAAGATATCGCCAATGACGCAGAACGCATATTTGAAGGCACAGAATATGATGGTAAACGCATAGATTTCGTACAAGAACGGTTGGCTGTCATTCATAAAATGTTTAAAAAACATCAAGCTAATACAAGTGAAGAACTGCTGAATACAATAGAAGGCATTGAGCTGAAAATCAAGGAAATAGATGGTTCTGATGAAACAATCACTCAGTTTGAATTGCAAATTCAAAAGATGGAGCAGGATCTTGAAAAATTTGCATCTACCCTCACTAAAAGTAGACAAGGAGTAGTCAAAGGCTTGACGGCCAATATTTTGAAAGTCTTGAGTGAAATGGCTATGGCTGGAGCCACTTTTGAAGTAGAAATAAAAAGCCAACCACAATTTTTAGACACTGGGAAAGATCAGGTGGAGTTTTTCTTTTCTGCAAACAAAGGTTCAAAGTTACAACGATTGAAAGACGTGGCATCTGGTGGCGAAACTTCCAGATTTGCTTTGGCTGTAAAGTCAATTATTGCCAACGCGATGCACTTGAGCACAATGATTTTTGATGAAATAGACACAGGAATATCCGGAGAAGTAGCGCACAGAATGGGGGAAATTATGAAACAACTCAGTGAAAAACACCAAATCATCACCATTACCCACTCACCCCAAATTGCAGCCAAAGCCGACAACCATTATTTTGTTTTCAAACAAGAAGATGGTAAAAGGACAAATTCAGCAATCAAATTGTTGGATGAAGAAAATAAGGTGATGGAAATTGCTAAAATGTTGAGTGGTGCTAAACCTTCAGAGGCGGCTATAGCCAACGCTAAAAGTTTGATAAACAATTAATTACCAACTGATTTTACTGCCATTAAATCCATATACTTTTGCTTTGATTCCAGGGATTTTCTGCAAGTTTGCAATGAGATCTTTGGAATGCACAGGATTTATCTTTAAGATAAAGTTGGTCGAAGCTCCCTCAAAATTGTCTTTTTTAATTGACACACCATCTTGGCCATAGGTAAAAAATCCATAATCACCATATTCTGGTGTAAAATCCTTGATGGAGATATCTTTCATGAGTTTCTGAGCTGACCAAACCGCAGTAGAGTCCAAACTTTTATCGAGCGCTATTGAACCCCAATAGACACCACTTTCTATCAAAACAATTTCATTGTTGTTTGAAACAATGCCTTTTTGGTTCTGCATGGACAATTTAGCCCTTTGCCCTACGATAGTTACTAAACCGGGAAACTTGGCATCTGAACCCAAAGAAATAGTGAAATTGTTTAGTGTGATTAATTTATCTAAAAGTAGTGAGGTGGTAATTTTGGCACTACCAGACTGACACGCTTCTCCATTCAAGGTGATGCCAGTAAGATTGAGATCTGAGTGATTATTGAACACTGATGTAGTGTACATAAACTTGGCATTACTACAATCTTGTTGATCGGTAGTACTAATTATGACAGATGGTATTCCGCCATTTTCAGTGAGTGTTTGGTCCAAAGAAACGGTAAGACCAGTATTTACATTGAGCACTGTAAATGTTGCATCATCTTTCTGGCAACCCACAGTAGATGTCATGAGTAATGCCAAAGCAATAAGTTTGCTCCAATTTTTAATACTTAGATTCATTGCAGGATAACGAATCGATAGACCCAAACCGCTGCCTACCAAAAGGTATAATTTTGTATTCTAATATAATGGAGTTTAATTTCAGTATAAAATTAGGAAATATTATCATCAATTGTATTTATGTGCCGTCAACTTCATAAAACGAAAAATATAAACATTAAAGTATTTTATGACAATGCTAATAATCAACAAAAGCTAAATTTAATTGACAGGCAAAACGGACGTTACAAACAAGTAAAAATGTGCCTGATACATATTTTATTAATTTTATACATATCTTTGAGGCAAATGATAAAATATGACATTTAAAGAATTGGGTCTGCATGCAGGTTTGATTGAAGGACTTGAACACATGAATTTTGAAAATGCCACCCCAATTCAAGAACAAGCCATTCCACTTATTTTAGAAGGTAAGGACTTGATCGCTTGTGCACAAACTGGCACAGGTAAAACCGGAGCTTATATTCTCCCCACGTTGCATATGTTGGCTAATTCCAATTCAAAAGGTACAAAGGTGGTAATTGTTTGTCCTACAAGAGAATTAGCACTTCAGATCGATCAACAAATTATGGGATTTGCCTACTTTTTGGGCTTACACAGTATACCCATTTATGGCGGAGGTGATGGCTCGGAATGGGATCAACAGAAAACAGCTTTGACCAGAGGTGCTGACATCATCGTAGCTACACCCGGTAAATTGATTTCCTATCTCAATTTAGGTCATTTTGATTTCTCCAATGTCACCCACTTTATTTTGGATGAGGCAGATAGAATGATGGATATGGGCTTTAGAGAGGACATTGTTCGCATTGCAAAAGCATTACCTCAGAAAAGGCAAAACCTAATGTTTTCTGCTACCATGCCAGATAAAATCAGAAAACTGATCAAAGAGCTTTTGCATGAGCCAGCACAAATCAATTTGGCTTTATCAAAACCAGCAGAAGGTGTTTTGCAAGCTGCCTACTTAGTCAGAGATGAACACAAACCAGCGCTCATAGCACAATTGATAAAAGAAAAATCATATTTGCAAAAAGTGGTTGTTTTTACCTCGACAAAAAGCAATGTAGGAACCATCGTGCGAGCTCTGAAATCAAAGGGTTTTAAAACAGGAGCAATTTCATCTGATTACCAACAAACTGAAAGAGAGGAGGTGATGCAGCAGTTTGCTTCAGGTCAAATTAATGTATTAGTTGGTACAGACGTCATCAGTAGAGGTATAGACATCAAGGATATAAATTTAGTAATCAATTATGACGTACCACCGCATGCAGAGGATTATGTCCACAGAGTAGGACGGACTGCAAGAGCTGAAACTACTGGAGTTGCCATCACATTGATCAATGAAAAAGACATGTATGCATTTTCTGAAATCGAAAAATTGATTGATAAAGAGATCTACAAAATGAATCTCCCTCCAGAAATTGGTATCAGTCCTGAATGGAAAATCAGAACACGCGCAGAGGGAGGTGGTCATCATGGTGGACCCAAAAGGCCATCTTCGGGAGGCCAAAATGGGAATAATAAAAAAAGACCCTTCAAAAGATTCAATAAACCCAAAACAAACTCTTAATCGGCAGTTTCAGGTTTTTTGTTCTCCTTTTTTTGTAGTTGTAAGTCTCTTCTGTCGTTTAACGTATTTAATTTAGGGCGCGATACAATACTTCCAATGGAGCTCCTTGAGTAGGAGAAATTTATATTGCCTGTTGGTTTGTTTTGCATAATGGCATTATTGGATAACACCAAATAGGGTACATTGTGGATGCCATAAATGCTGAAATTTTTGTCATTAATGATACTTCCCATATTATAAATTCCGTACGTAGGCGGCTTATCATACATGCTAAGCCCAAAATAGTTTTTATTTCTAATCATGGCTCCAGGATGATTGAGGATGTAATAAAGGTTGGCAGTGGAAAAATTGAGATTGCCCGTAGTTTCAACTGTTACATTTCCAAAATTTTCAAGTGCAATTCCGAAGGTACTGTCTTGAGAATATTGATATAAACCACCAAAAACATTGATATTGCCATGATTGATGATACTTGGTCCTCCGACAATACTGATGTTTGCCTGTAACTGCACATTCAAAGTTGCATTAGCTGCCAGAGTGATGGTATTTAATTCCACATATCCACCTGTAAGGTTTACAGTAGTAGGATTGGTCCCGTCACCGATTATCACTATTTCACAAGGAAGTGGTGGGTGTCCGAGTGACCATTTTGTACTGTCTGTCCAAACTGAGGTGGGGCTTATATTTATGTTGGTGCCTCCAACTCCTTCGTCGACCTCAGAATTACAATCATTATCCAAATTATCACAGATTTCTGGTGCATTGGGATAGACCTTATTATTTGAATCATTGCAGTCCTCAAAATCTTTGCAAAAACCATCTTGATCGCCATCTACACCGGAAAATTCCTGACAGAAAAATACGGTATTCCCGCCATAAACCAATTGTTGATTTTGGGATAGATTGAGCGTCTTTGAGCATAAATTGAATAATGAACTTTCAAAACATCCTTCAAGTTGGTTGTCTGAAACGTCAAAAGATATTAAGGACGGAATGTAACCAGTATATAATGGCAAACTTCCGTAAAAACCATTGTGTGATAAATTGATCATACAAAGTTTTTGATGGTCTTTGTAGAAGTTTGGCAAAGTGTCCTGGATGTCATTGTTTGATAAATCCAGAAATTTTAAAATTTTGAGCGAATCCCATTCTTGTGGCAATTTACCATCAATAAAGTTGTTACTTAAATTGAGGTTTTTAATTGAAAAAGGCAAACCAAGGGTATCAGCCAAGGTGCCAGTCAGGTTATTTCCCGGCAAGGTAATAGCAGTAATATTTCCAATTTCATCGCATTGAACGCCATACCAAGAACAATAATCACAATTGTTATTTGCTATTCCGGTCGCCCAACCCGTGTTATTTGTCCAGCTATTGCCACCTAGAGCATTGTAAAAGTTTTTCAATTGTTGTAGGACTAAGCTATCACAAACAGCGTTGTCATTTTGTATGCAAATTCCAAAATTTCCCTCGACTAAACTTTTATTGATGACTCTGATGTATATGGTGTCGCCATACAACAAATGATCTGATAAACTTACTTTTGCATGATTGCCATCTCCACCATCATCGTCACAGCTATAGTAAGTCAGGCCAAAGCAATCACCTTTGTAAATTTCCAAAATTAAATCTTCTGTTCCAGAGTCAATTTGTTTGGTTTCAATATGTGTGATTCCGCTAGCAGGAAGGATAGTAGTAAACCAAACATCTGGTAAAGTATTATTTGCATTGCAAGCTGAATTGCTGATACCATTACTTGGATTTGCATCGCTTATTTTACTTTCATAAATATTACATGCCAGATTTGAATAAAGCGAAATTGCGCTAAAACATAAATCATTGACCGGTGGTGTACCACTACAATCGGCTGATAATTCACAAGTTGCATTACTGAATCGTTCATAAATAAGGGCACCTGGTTGAGGGCCAAAACCATTTTTTGGATTTATTCCAGAACCGGTCAAATGGCAATAAGACATTATGGTTCCACCAATATTTGAGGGCGGTTGTGGAGGAGAAGGGCAACCATTTGGAGCCCTACAACCATCAATGGCTGTATTATTTCCATTCCAAACGCAGTCATGGGTATGTGAGGACCCAAAATTATGGCCCAGCTCATGCGCAATGACATTGACATTCCAAGAATAAGTAGGATATGCGGTCACACCAGAATTTAAATTTCCACTGACAGCCACGTTTGTGAAATTGCTACAAAGAGAACCTAGATAAGCTATTCCTCCGCCAATACTTCTTCCACAAAGTAGGTGTGCCAATCGACCATTAAAACCTTGCCTATTCATGCTGTCCCTAAACTCATATAAGGTTTGTTCCATGTTGTTGGTCGTAGAATCATTGAGTGAAACATACGGATCTACGCTTGTGAAAATCTTTATTCCAGATATTTTTAATGGAATCTTGACGCGGTTAAATTGTAGTGCTACCTGAGCCATCAAATTGATTGCCCAAGTGGTGGTATTTGGAATAGACGAACCTTTATTCAGATACGCCCGATGATCGATTTCTAGGTAAATATCCACACATTCATTTTCAGTGGCAGAGCGTTTGTTCATTGATCTGTTTACCTTTTGGTCTACTTGGTCTTCAATTACTTTGCAATCAAAATTTTCATCTATGAATGATTCTTCAATCAAATGTGTATAAGATTCGCCCTTAGTGGGTAGGATGGAGTGGTTCCCGCTTTCATCACTGTAAAAAATAGAAACTTGCTCTTCATAAATGACCAAGGTGATCAATTCATTGGCATCACTGCTGTGATAAACCATGATGTCAGATTGTGGAAAATATTTTTGACCTTTATCGTCAGATACGTAGAAACCTTTGCTGAGTAAGGCATATTTTTGAAGATTCTGACGGCTTTTTTGTCCTGGAAATGTGCAGTCGAAACTTTGTGGACGATTCGCAATGAGCGAATTCAAACTGCTTTTATTGATTTTTAAACTTTCACTTTGTCCTGCCCGCAGATGACTGATAGACCTTTGTTTGTCAAATAATTGTATAACATTTTGACCATTAATGGCATTACACATACAAAGTAAAAAGCATGTAAAAAAGCAGCGAATCATCAGATTTGACATAGCAGTTGATTATACTAAACTGTATTCAAAAAGGCTGCCAAGTTTACTCGAAATGAAATATTAATTTGATCTGGAATCGAATAAAAATTCTATCCGTTGGCAAATTTTTCTATGTCTTTGTTCGTGCCAAAAAGAAGTACTATGTCTTCTTCATCAAAGATATAATCTGGAGGGAGCGTACCTTGAGTCACTAATTCTGTGGTACTTGCTTTGAAAATATTTTCTTTTAATCGCTTCTTTATCGTAGTAATTACCTGAACGCCAGAAGTGAGTTTGGCAGATAAATCTTTGTAGGCAACGCCAACCAAAAAACTTGGTATGGGTATTTCTGCAATCTCATATGCACCAGGAAGATTCATCGATTTTATGATTTTACGCAAGGCAATTCTCTTAGCTAGTTCTGTTGCAAATTCTGCTTCTGGCTCGACAATCTCATCAATTTTGATGGTTTCCAAAATTGCGTGGTGGATTTCATTGATGGATCTTGCAATGATTTTGCCATCAAATATTTTTTTGATTTGTGCCAATGCGGTGATGGAAGCACCTACGTCTTCGCCAATGGCAATAATAACCAAGTCTGCCACATCAAAGGGAATCGTTTTGATGGCAGACAGTTCAGTGGCGTCCAACTTTATTGCATAAGTCAAAATGTCTTTCATCCGCTCAACTCGGTCAAGATTATTGTCAACTCCTATTACTTCATGGCCTTCGTCCATCAAAGAAGTCGATAAACTGGAGCCGAAGTTACCTAGTCCTACGACAATAATTTTCATGTTTGGCATTACATATATTTTTTAACTGATAAAAACATTTTCGTCTGGATAGTAGACATTGGCTCTCTTACTTTCACCAAATACTTGCCTGTAAATTCCTATGAGGAAGGTAAGAAAACTTACTCTTCCCAAAAACATGGCAATAATGATGATAACTTTGCCTTCAATTCCCAGACTTGGCGTTATACCAACGCTCAGCCCAACGGTACTGAATGCAGAAACTACTTCAAATAAAGCATCCACATAATCTATTTTTGGCTCGTATACTGCCATAAAGAAACTGAGAATGGTAATTCCTGTAACGGAAAGTAAAATCGTCGCATTCACTTGGTTGACAGCTTGTCTGGAGATGAGCCTCCAGCGTACAACAGTATTATCTTTTCCTCTTATTTGATTTAATAGATTCAATACGCTGATCGCAAAAGTACTCGTTTTGATACCACCACCAGTAGATCCTGGAGATGCACCTATCCACATAAGAATGATGAGAAAAAGTAGGGTAGGAGGACCCAATAAACTCATGTCAATATTATTGAACCCCGCCGTTCTTGGGGTCACAGAATTAAACATAGTAGATACGATGGTTCCGGTTGTTGTCTGGTCAGCCAAAACACCATTTCTTTCTAAAAAGTAAAAACCAATGGCTCCTATGACCAACAAAGCACTGGTCGTTGTTAATACAAGGTATGAGTTGAGCTCAAAATTTCTTCTATAACGGAAATGTTTTTTGTCGATCACATTAAACCGACAAAGCATTTTGAGTGAAAGAGATTTGATGATGGAAAAGTGATTGATCATGATGTTATAACCTATACCTCCAGTGATGATCAACCACATTATGATAAATTGTAGTTGGTAGTTGTTTCTGATTCCTTCATCATATAAGCCTTGACTTAGGGTTGAGAATCCTGCGTTGCAAAAAGCTGAGATGGAATGAAAGATGGCAAAAAAGGTCTTTGAACCTTGAATTGGGTCGTTTAAAATGCTGAAGTAAATTAATAATGCGCCTATTGCTTCAATCATTAAACTGATGCCAATCAATCTAGTCAAGGTTTTAAATGCTTTACCAGAGTTATTTTCATTGATCATACTTCCCAATATGAGGTGATTTTTAAAGGAAGTGGATGATTTAAACAACAAAGAAAAAAGGTTTGTAAAAGTCAAAACCCCTAATCCACCTAACTGAATGGTAGAAAGAATCACAATTTTTCCAAACATAGTAAACTCAGTTTGCGTATCCAATACTGCCAATCCTGTGACCGTTGCTGCACTCGTTGCCGTAAAAACAGCATCCAATACTTTGATTCCATTGACAGTTGATATAGGAAGACAAAGTACAAAACTGGACAGACTGATGAGCACTACAAAAGATAATACAAAAAGAATAGCAGGGTGAATACCTGAAGTGCCTATTGAATTGAGTTTGTGTGATAAACTCAAAAAAGCTGTAGCAAGAGCAAAAATCAAAATAAATTGATTTTCATACACGCCGATCCAATCTTGTTTGAGGTTCCATTGTATGGATACCACCAAGTAAGCAACGGTGATGATCAAAAGACCCAATTGCAGAATCCTCATCCATATCATGGTTTTATGGAAAAGTAGAAATATGGCATAGCCAAGCGAAAACATTCCAAAAAATATGGTTGATATCTTAAAAAGGGTATAAGCTAATGGATATGCACTGACTTTAATGAATTGAAACAATACGTAGGTGCATAGGATGAATATGCTGTAAACTAAGAATAAGGTACTAAATTTGGCTATAGTATCTCCAGATAAATTTTTTCGACCGAATAAGCCTTGAAGGTTCATTTTACAGATATAGAGCGCAAATGTAAATTCACGGGTGCCATATTTTTATCAAATATTGATTATTTTTTTCTAAATAAATTTTGAGAGTCTCAATAAAAGTATACTTTTGCACACGCATTTGCCGAAGTGGTGGAATTGGTAGACACGCTGGACTCAAAATCCAGTGCCTTCAACAGCGTGCGGGTTCGATTCCCGCCTTCGGTACTTAAAAAGGAGTGGTTGTTTCAACCGCTCCTTTTTTTTGAGCATAACCGACCTCTACTCATTTCTTAACCATAAGCGAAGAAATATCCATTCCCAGTCAAATTCAGTCTTTCCAAGTTTTAACAAAATAATATCAGGTTAAATAAAGAAAATGTGGATTTTCTTAGCGTAGCTTTGCAGCAGATATGAAGCAAGTATTTAAAAATGGTTTTATGATGTTCTTCATTGTACTCTTTGGTACAGTGATTTGGTCATTTGATCATTCAATTAATTTGGAAAAAAATGGGAAGGACCAGATTTTGGCTACTGTTTTTGCTCCAGATCATACTTCATCCATACCGTTTTTAAAAGAAGAGAGCAACAATATATCTCTATTTAAACACGAATTTGATTCTTCATCTCCCTCTGGAAAGCACTTTACATTCAATTACGATAACAGTTTACTGCTTGCAAGTACATCATACTGCACGCTTGTAAATGTAGGTAGATATGTACCAGATGCTTTCCAATCTTTCAATTACCTTTATATCCTTTTCAGGAAACTTACGATTTAATCAATGTCCATATTTGGAAAGCTTTTGATCAGGCAACTATTCAAAAGTTTATTCCACTTGTGTATAAACACCTTAGCGGTGGTGATTAATGTATTTTATTTATTTTAATAATAATGAGTAAGTTGATAAACTGGACCAAAAATAATGGTGCCCTAGCTTTTATGTTGTTTTGTCAAATAATAGCTTTAGTTGGCGTCACTGTGTATTTTATTATACAGACGATTCAAGGTAATTAATCGTAAATAGTACTATATATTTTATTGAAATCCATGGTTATTTCATGTTTTTGAAGCGAAATTTTCAATCTCTGAATAATCATGGATTTCTTATTTCTAGATAATTCAAGGTTTGTTTCCAAAATAACAGATCATAACTAATAAAGAAAAGCAATCATTCAATACGAGTTTAGCGACTGATGGTTATAAGGGAATGATGATTTTAAAAACTAAGGACAAAAAAAAAGCAACCCCAAAATTGGGATTCCTTTTTTTATATGTTTGTAATATGTTTATTTAGTTTCAGTTGTATCACTGATTACTTCTTTCACAATATCAGCAGACTTACTACCACCAGCAGCATGCATTTCATTCAATTCCTTGATGGTTTGTTCGGTGATGTCCAATGTTTTTTTACCGAAAAGAACTCCTCCACCAGAACCCTTAATGAGGACATAATCATAGCCCCTTTCAGCTGCAATTTTTTCTAGGTGTGCATCAATATTATCCTTGAGGTTTTTTTGGAGGTCAATCAACTTGCCCTCTAGGTCTCTGGCTGCATTGTCCCTTCTTGCGGCTAAGTCAGCTTCTTCTTTGGCCAACTTCTGTTGCTCGGCAGCAAATTTTTGTTCCAAAGCTTGTAATTGTACTGGTGCCAAATCTTGGGCCCTCTGTTGAGTTTGATATACTCTTTGTTGGAAGTCAGCAGCTCTCTTTTGGAAAGTTTCTACTTTTCCTGCCAACGCTTGATCAGCTTTACGGGACTCGTCCTCCAACAATGTTTTGCTTTCCTGGTATAAATCATATTTTTCCAATAAAGTATCAATATTGAGATAAACAACAATGCCAGAAGCAGCTGTACCAGAGTCAGTAGAAGTAACACCTGCTTTTTCTTTACAAGCAGTGAAACCCAATGCCAAGAATGCAATAATTAAAAACGTATATTTTTTAAAATCTAACATCACTTTTACTTTTGATTAATTTATGATCTGTTATAAAACGCGCAAATGTAAGATTTCATCAGATTATTAATATATAAAACATGGCTTTTATACCAATAATTATTGCAAATTCAACCTTTTATACAAAATGAAGGATTTATCTCTGCCATTTTTTAATTATGTATTTGTTTTCTGAAAAATACGGTGGTTGTATTGAACCTATATGATGAATAAAAGATTGACATTAAATGATCATCGTAAAACTCAGAAACTATACTTTTTCGAACATGAAATCATTAAATGCGTTGACTATAGATAATAATATATAAAAAGATAATATGACAACCAGCGAAAATAACAAAATAAACACTTTAAATTTCTTAGTTTTAATTGCATTTATTGGCAAAATCACCGTCAATTATCTTTCAAATGCGCTTCCTATCAATGGATTTACACCAGGGCAATTGTCTGATCTGTATCCAAATGAGTTTGTTCCAGCAGGATTCACATTTTCGATTTGGGGAGTGATTTATTTGGCATGCGTTGCGTTTGTGGTTCAGGTATTTCGTAAAAACATAAATCCGAAAATCAAGTATTTGTTTTTGGTCGTCTGTGCACTCAATGTCTCTTGGTTATTTGCCTGGCATTATCAAATTATTGCGCTGAGCCTCATCATCATGTTGGCATTTTTAAGTGTGTTGATTTATTGGTACTTGACAATACGAACTGATAACACAACTCAAAACGATCTCATTGTCAAAATCACATCATCCCTTTATCTGGGTTGGATATCAGTAGCTACAGCGGCAAACATAACCACTTCATTGGTTCACAATAACCTTTTGATCGGTTCACAACAAACAGAAAGTATCATTACTTTGATCTTGTGTTTGGTTATCCTTGGAATTACGGCATTGATGGTAATGAAAAAAAGCGATTTCGTATATGCCATGGTGATTACTTGGGCAGCTTTTGGTATTTATTCCAAAAGGGTTGCTGATCTTTTAATGGACGATGCGATGGCAACTTATGGAGCCTTTATTTTGGGTGGGGGTGCAGCCATTTTGGCGACTTTTGCTATCTTGAAAAAGCGAAAATCGTATTAAATAAAGATTAAGAGATGAAAGACTAGAGACGAGAGACGAAAGTCAAGGGTTTACAAACTATAATTATACTTTTATTTATCTAATAAATCTGGCCTTCTTTCTTGCGTTCTTTTTAATGACATTTCGTAGCGCCAATCATCTATTTTAGATTCATGTCCGCTCAATAATATTTCAGGTACGAGCATTCCTTTGTAATCTGCAGGGCGTGTATATACTGGAGGAGCTAGTAAGTTGTCTTGAAAAGAATCTAGCAAAGCCGAAGATTCATTGTTGAGTACTCCGGGAATAATTCTGGAAATGGCATCTACTACAAGCGCAGCAGCTAATTCACCTCCGCTCAACACAAAATCACCTATCGAAATTTCTAAAGTTACGTGTTCCAAACGAATCCTTTCATCAATCCCTTTATAATGGCCGCAAATGATCATGATATTTCCCTTCAATGAAAGTCTATTGGCCATAGCTTGATCAAAAGTTAAACCATCGGGCGTCATATAAATGACCTCATCGTAAGCCCGCTGATTTTTCAAAAATGAAATGGCATTGTCCAGAGGCTCGGGCATCATGACCATGCCAGCGCCACCACCAAATTGATAATCATCGATTTGTTTGTGTTTACCAATGCCAAAGTCACGAAGGTCAATTATTTGAATCTCAATCAGTTCACGTTCTTGAGCCCTTTTGAGAATAGAATGCTCAAAAGGACTACGTAATAAATTGGGTACGGCACTGATGATGTCGAATCTCATGATGATTTATTTGAAGTCTAATAGCTCTACCTCAAATACAAGCGCTGCATATGGTGGAATTTTTCCTCCAGCTCCTCTATCGCCGTAAGCAAGATCATAAGGAATGAATAATTTCCATTTACTACCTTTTTGCATCAATTGCATAGCCTCTTGCCAACCTTTGATGACGCCATTTACTGAAAAAGAGATAGGCTCTCCTCTTTGCACTGAACTGTCAAAGATTGTTCCGTCTATCAAAGAACCTTCATAATGTACAGTTACAGTGCTAGTAGCACTTGGTTTTTCTCCGCTGCCTTCTTTGATGACTTGGTATTGTAAGCCACTTGGTAAAGTAACGACGCCAGGTTTTTTTGCATTTTCTTCCAAGAAGGCAACACCGCTACTTTTCAAACCTTCAACTCTGAATTGAGAAAAAATGTTACTAGCTTCTTCCAGAGTGAATACAGGACTTCCTGTTACATAAACGTCATCAAAAGCGTGAATCAATACTTCTTTATTGTAAGTTTTTAAGCCCGATGACTTCAATTCGTTGGCCATCATCAAGGCCAAGCTATATAATACAGAATCCTGTTGTGTCATAATTTGTTGTGTGTATGATTTTGAAATAGAAAAACTGGTGAGTAGGATAATCAAAATTGTTTGTTTCATCATATTTACTTGTGAAAGCTTGTCTTAAAAAACGACAAAGATAATTTTAATGCCAATTCAACGCATTTTTTCTGACTTGGTTTAATATTTTTCAAGTTGCACCTTAACCAGAATTGTTTAGGTTAATTTGAATTTTGAACAAAGATTACAATAGACTTTTAAATTGATTCAGATCACATCATTGGTAAATTATACGAGTAGGGAATCTTTTTTTATTTATGCGAAAATGTTAAAAATGATGATTTTATGGCCTCAAGTTTAAGTTCTTGGAGGATTATCCCTTGCGGTATAGACCTAAGGCCTATCTTCGCCAAAATTTTCTAATACAAGAGGATGAAAAAATACAACTTAGTATTCATATTATTTTGTCAGATGGTCATTTTACAAGCTCAAGTTGATACTAGCTTATTAATAGATGCGGTGGAAATAACCAACAACAGAATAAGTTTCAATCAAAGAGAGTTGGGCAGATCCGTAAAAATCATTTCAAAACAAGAAATTGCGAGTTTGCCAGTGCAAAGTGTTGCAGAAGCCTTACAAATGGTTGCTGGTTTTGACGTAAGAAGGAGAGGCCCTAATAATGTACAATCCGATATCAGTGTAAGAGGAGGTAGTTTTGATCAAGTGCTTATTCTCATCAACGGCGTGCGAATGAATGATGCTCAAACTGGTCATCACACACTTTATATTCCTGTTGACCTTCTTGACATAGAAAGAATAGAAATTGTAAAAGGTCCTGCTGCAAAATTGTATGGGCAAAATGCCTTCTCGGGCGCTGTAAACATCGTCACAAAAGTGAGTGATGAGGATGGACTTAATGTGGGTATTGCTCAAGGTAGCTTTAATACCACTTCTCTGAGGGCAGGGGTGACCAAAGTGCTCAATGAGGGTAATTGGAAACAAAATTTGCAGTTCTTCAGAGAAAGCAGTGATGGTTATGATTACAATAGAGATTACAAAGTTTTCAATTTGTATTATGATAGTAACCTCAAAGTAGGAAGTAACGGAGAGTTGAAAATCTTTGGTGGCTATACTGACAGGAAGTTTGGAGCTAATGGATTCTATGCATTACCTACTTTCAAAGATCAATATGAAGAGGTAGAAACAAGTATCGCGTCCATAAAATACACAAATATCAGTGGAAATTGGAGAGTCACACCAGGCTTTTCATGGAGAAGAAATTATGATAATTACCTTTTTGTAAGAAATAACCCACCTGTTTTTCGCAATCGCACTTTGGGTAATAGATTAACAGCTGACATCAATGTATCTAATTACAATGCGCTGGGAGTCTTGGGAATAGGATTGGAATATTCAAGAGAGTCTTTAAGAAGTATAAGACTTGGAGAGGATGATAGAAATTTATTCGGCTTCTTTATTGAGCAAAAAATTTCTTTGATGAATGATCAATTGACCATTGTTCCTGGATTTTATATCAATAAGTTTTCTGCTAGAAAAGCAACATTTTTGCCAGGAATAGATATGACTTACTTTCCAGTGAAAAATTTAAAAATATTTGCGAGTGCCAACTATGCAAGCAGAATCCCTACGTATACAGATTTATTTTATGTGAGTGCAGCAGAAATAGGTAATCCAAACCTTGAAAGTGAATCCGTAAAAGGATATGAAGTCGGAACTCAATATTCGCGAAAAGGATTTTCTGGTGGGGTGTCCGCCTACATGAATTTTACCAATGGACTCATCGATTGGACTAAAGTAAATGTGACAGATGCACAGTGGGTTGCAAATAATTATGCTGCTACCAGAATATCTGGATTAGAGGTTAATAGCGCACTAGATTTCAAGCAATTATTCAACCTCAAACAAACTGTAGTATTGGATGTATCAGCTTCCTTTATCGACGCTAAATCCAACGAAAAGGAACAAACTTATGTGACTCGGTATCAATTCAATCATTTAGGTACGCAGTTGATCAGTAATTTGAGAATTGGATTTTTGGAAGATAAATTGCTAGCAAGTATAGCCTACCGAAATATTGACAGAGTGAGTTCGGATGTTGACCCTGTGACAAATAAGGAATTACTGGATGCTCAATTACTAGATGCATTTTTGGGTTTTAATTACAAGGGCTGGGGAGCAAAAGTGATGGCCAATAACCTTACAAATGCCCAGTATAAAGAAATTACCAATGTTGTAATGCCTGGAAGATGGTATCAGGTTTCAATAAGCAAAAGATTGTAGGAAATGAGATGGCTCTAATAATGTTGGAGCGCATGTCATAATAAACCTGTATTACTTTTTATTGTTTGTTGATTTTACAAACGATGATTTTAAAATTAAAAACGAAATGAAATTCAGAAAGTTAGGAAATACCGGCATTGATGTAAGTTTGATTTGCTTAGGAACCATGACTTGGGGCGAGCAAAATACAGAAGCTGAGGCACATGAGCAATTGGACTTTGCCATGGATAAAGGTATCAATTTCATAGACACGGCAGAAATGTATCCTGTACCTGGAAGAGCTGCCACTCAAGGATTGACAGAAACATATATTGGCACGTGGCTAGCGAAAAATCCAGAAATCAGGAAAGATTTAATCATTGCTTCAAAAGTGACAGGAAAAATACCTTATTTTCAATACATTCACAAAGGCGAAGCTTTGACCAGAAATCGCATCAATACAGCCATCGAAGGTAATTTAAAACGATTACAAACAGACTATATTGATTTGTACCAACTCCATTTTCCAGATAGGCAAACTAATTTTTTTGGTAGGAGGGGATATGACACACACGATGCTGCTTGGGAAGATAACTTTCTTGGAACGGTTGAAGGCTTAGATGATTTGGTGAAGGCGGGCAAAATCAGATATTGGGGTTTGTCAAATGAAACACCTTGGGGTTTGTTACATTATAGAGATATTGTCAAAGAAACAGGCTTAGCGGGATTGCCTGTTACAGTCCAAAATCCGTATAATTTGATCAATAGGTCCTATGAAACGGGACTAGCTGAAATTTCTTGCAGAGAAAACATTGGCTTATTAGCTTATTCGCCGCTTGGTTTTGGTAGGTTGACAGCAAAATACATCGAGGGAAGTTCCACACCTCAGGATCGTATCAATCAATTTGCTCAAATGGCGAGGTATAATGGCGCAAATGCACTTTTGGCTACACAAAAATATTATGACATTGCCATTGCTCATGGTTTATCATTTTCTCAAATGTGCCTTGCATTTATCAACTCAAGAGATTTTTTGACAGCAAATATCATTGGAGCTACCACGATTGAACAATTGGCAGAAAATATTGATAGTGTTGATTTGGAATTAAGTGTTGAGGTTATTAAGGCCATCAATGAGGTGCACAACCAAATTCCTGATCCAGCTGTTTAAAGCAATTGTTTGTGCTGCTCTTATAAGTTATTCATAAAGAATTATTTATGTATCATTGCTTGTAATGAAAATGTTTGAATGACTGAAGTTTATCTTAAAAATATGGTTTGCCCCAGATGTATTATGGCGGTCGAAAGGTTGTTGCAGGACGAACATATCACCTATAAAACTGTGAAACTTGGGTCTATCATTTGGGATGAATTGCCTTCCCGTATGCAAATAGAAAAATTAGTTTCAGGTTTGCAACAGTTGGGTTTTGAATTATTGGAGGATAAAAACCGCCAAATCATTGAAAAAGTAAAGGTGTTTTTGATAACCTTGATACAAAATTCAAGCTTATCAGAAAGATTTGTGTTGAGTGACGAAGTTTCAAAACATCTCAATAAAGAGTATTCCACAATTTCCAAATTATTCTCACAAGTGGAAAGCATTACACTAGAACACTATTTCATCAATCTCAAGATATCAAAAGTCAAAGAATTGCTGAAATATGATGAAATGTCTGTTTCAGAAATTGCATTTGAATTGGGCTACAAAAATGTCTCACACCTCAGTAGCCAATTCAAAAAAGAAGTTGGGCTCAGTCCAGTTGCTTTTAGATTGAATTATCAAAGAATGAAAGAACGTTGAGCATTCAGTTTTCATCTATCGAAAATAACGGAAGTTGGAAATCGTGAAAAGATGATTCCATTTGGTCTATAAATATTTATGATTTTGAAATTCCACCTTTCCTTGCTTCTTCAAGAGACTTAGCTCGGATTGAAATCCTACGTGTCCCTGCTTCTGCAAGGGATTGGCCTGCATTTGTTCTCATTGCTGTAATTATAGAACACCTTTCCAGAATTCTATAACTCAAACAATTCCATTAGTTGCACCTTTGCAATTAAAATTGTTATCATGGATTCAAAAACTATCACGAGAAAACAATTTCCGGTAGGAGGAATGTCGTGCGCGTCTTGTGCCTTGTCTGTTGAAAAAGTTCTTAAGGCTCAAAGTGGAGTAGTGGATGCTTCTGTAAGTTATGCAGGTAAACAGGCAAAAATTGAGTTTGACCCGCAAACCACCAATCTCCAAAAGCTAAAAACAGCTGTAGATGGAATTGGATATGAATTAATCACTGTATCTGGAGAAGAAGTGATGGTTGCTTTTGAGAAAAAACAACAGGACAGCTACTTAAAATTGAAAAGACAATCCATATTGGCATTGATTTTTGCCATGCCGGTGATGTTTATTTCCATGATCTATATGGGGGAAATCTGGGCAAACCCAGCAATGCTTATACTTACTTCGGTTGTATTATTTGTATTTGGCAATCATTTCTATCTCAATGCATGGAAACAGGCCAAACATGGGCAGGTCACCATGGATACATTGGTTGCCCTGAGCAGCGGAGTCGCTTATTTGTTCAGTTTATTTGCAATGATTTTTCCAAATGTCCTCATTCAAAATGGCATTGATGCGCATGTTTATTTTGAGGCAGCAGCCGTTGTCGTTGCCTTTGTCATGTTTGGTAAATTGCTGGAAGAGAAAGCAAAAGTTGGAACTGGTGATGCCGTTAAAAAATTAATGGGAATGCAGGCAAAAACGGTACAACTAAAAGCAGGTGATTCATTCCGTGAAATTCGCATCGAGGATGTATTAGAAGGAGATTTCATATACGTACGGAAAGGTGAGAAAATTCCGGTAGATGGGAAGGCAACCAGCGCTATTTATGTGGATGAACAAATGATCACAGGTGAAGCGGGTATTTCCTCCAAATCAAATGGTGATGTTGTCTACTCTGGTACCATCAATGCTGGAGAAGCGTTTGTTATAGAAACAACAAAAGTTGGTGACCAAACACTTTTGGCGGGCATCATCAAAATGGTGAAGGAGGCACAAAACAGTAAACCAACAATACAAAGAACTGTAGATAAAATTGCCGCTGTCTTTGTTCCGGTTGTGATGATTATTGCGTTGATTTCTTTTATGGTTTGGTGGATATTTGGTGGAAGTAATGGTTTTGCACAAGGTCTGCATGCCTTTGTTACTGTGTTAGTTATAGCTTGCCCGTGCGCATTGGGTTTGGCAACTCCTACAGCAATTATGGTTGGAATAGGGAAAGGGGCACAAAATGGTATTTTGGTAAAAAGTGCAGATTGTTTGGAAGTACTTCAACACATAAATACCATCATATTGGATAAAACAGGTACCATTACAGAAGGGAGGCCAACTGTTTCGAGCATACTGTGGGAAGGAGATGCCAGTCTCCAAACTGAATCTTTAGAAGTTGTTCTAAAATCATTGGAACAGGCTAGCAGTCATCCTCTTGCCTCAGCAATCCTCAGTCATTTAAAACATGTAAATAAAAACATCATTTTCAATCAAGTAACTGAGGAGCCTGGTATTGGAGTTATAGGCAAATATTTCAAAAAGACTTATTGGGTCGGTAGTCAAAAAATGGCGGACCAAATGGGTGCAATACTTCAGGATAATAAAAAGGCTTTGGCAGGAGCAAGTTTTGTGATATTTGGTGAAGGAAACACCATACTTTCAACCATCATCATTGAGGATCAAATCAAGTCTGGTGTTCAGGAAGCCATTGCTCATCTCAAACGCAAAAAAATTCATCTCATCATGGCTACCGGGGATACTCAATCATCCGCAGAGTACGTTGCCGGACAAGTTGGTATTAGCGAATTTTATGGAGCAATGTTGCCATCGCAAAAATATGACCTAGTTGTTTCAGAGAAGTCCAAGGGTAACATTGTCGCTATGGTAGGAGATGGCATCAACGACAGCCAAGCTTTAGCCAAAGCTGATATCAGCATCGCTATGGGACACGGGAGCGATATCGCACTTGATGTAGCTCAAATGGCACTCGTAAAGGGCGACCTGAGAAAAATCGTAAATGCCATTGACCTAGGTGCAGCAACAACCAAAATTATCAAACAAAATTTGTTCTGGGCATTTATTTACAATGTGATAGGTATTCCGTTGGCGGCTGGTGTGCTGATTCCATTGTATGGAATCTCCATAAGTCCTATGTTTGCTGGGGCTGCAATGGCTTTGAGTAGTGTGAGCGTTGTGCTCAATAGTTTGAGATTGAAGACGTCTAAGTAGCTAACAGCCTTGATTTCAATAGAAAAATTTCACCAATAAAAAAGAAGTTTTGATTTTTTTTAGGGTCTCATACGTCAAAATTGCGATATTTATAATCTATACATTCAAAGAGCTGATATATGACTTTTGATCTACATAAAACACTGCAAGCTTGCAAGGCACAAGAGCCCAAAGCACAGCAGGTTTTGTATGATCATTATAAAGGCATTTTATTTGGATTGTGTAGAAGGTATCTTACCAATTTTCAAGAAGCAGAAGACGTGTTTGTTACAGGATTCACAAAAATTTTCTCCAAACTCGACACATACACCGGAGATGGTAGTTTTGAAGGATGGATGAAGAGAATCATGGTCAATGAAGCCCTTATGGCAATCAGGAGTAAAAAATTGATTCATGTCGATTTAGAAACGGTACAACCTGCCATGCATATAGAGGAAGACCTGGATGCAGGGATGGACATAGAAATCGTTTTAGAAGCCATCAAGGAGCTTCCAGATGGCTACAGAACTGTTTTCAATCTTTATGAAGTTGAAGGATATAAACACAAAGAGATTGCAGAAGAATTGGGAATCAGCATCAACACCTCCAAATCACAGCTCATTTTAGCAAAAAAAAGATTGAGAGACATTTTAAAAAAAAAGTTGGAGACAACCACTTATAAAATTGCAGAAAGATGAATTTACAAGACAGACTCCGAAATCATAAAGAATTGCCTTCACAAAGGGCTTGGTTAAACATTCAGAAAAATCTTGAAGGTCAAAAAAAAAGTAGGCCTCAAGTTAGTTTCTTGACTTTGTCCATGATGATGAAGATTGCGGCCATATTTGTGATCGGCTTTATTGGTCTTTTCAGCATGAATAGCATGTTTAGAGATCACAATTCTGATTTATTTGCTTCCAACAATAATGCTCCGATTAAAATGGAAGAATTGGGAAATATCACAGAACCATACTTTACGATTGAGCACATTGAGGGGCTAAAAAAAGCTTATACTTCTATTTCAAAATAAGCAACGTTATTGGTCTTTTTTTGATAGATTTGCGATTCAGCTATCTAAAAACTGGTTAAATCGTTTGAAGTCAATCACATTCTCCCTGTTGCTTTTGTTTTTCTATTATTCTGGAAATGCACAGCTTTGTTCCGGTAATCTCGGCTCAAATATTTTTGATGATGGAAACTTTGGAATTGGTAACCAACCTGTTGTACTTACTGATCCAAATATAGCTCCTGGATACCGATATGTGACTGGTGTACCCAATGATGGACAATATGCCTTGGCTCATAATACAACTGATTTATCTGGGCTTTATCCTACTTGGTTAAATATTGGTGACCGCACAGATAAGGATGGATACATCATGGTTGTAAACGCTTCTTTCCAACCTGGAATATTTTATGAAAAAGAAATCGTAGGCCTTTGTCCTAACACCTTATACGAATTTTCTGCAGATGTCATCAATCTCATCAAAAGAGACATCACCATGCATATTTTCCCCGACGTTGCTTTTTTATTGGACGGTAATGTGAAATTTACAACAGGTCCTGTACTTCAGACAGAGCAATGGATCAAAGCAGGTTTTTCTTTTACAACAGCCATGAACCAAAGTTCAGTGAAATTGACACTGCGAAACAATGCTGCCGGGGGCAATGGCAATGATTTGGCGCTTGATAATATTTCCTTCAGGGCATGCGGTCCTCGTAGTTTTGTAGCAATACAGGCAGGACAAACCATTTTCAAATGTAAAGACAGTCAACCCTTTAAATTGACAGCTGAGGTAGGTGCTACTAATCAATATGTTATATGGCAGACTTCATTGGACGGTTTTACATGGACCAATGTGACTCAAGGTCAGGTTTACGAAATAACACATGACCGTTTTACTCCGGGAAGTTATTACTATAGGTATCTTACTGCTGGGGATGAGTTCAATATTCAAAATGAAAAATGTAGAGTCATTTCTGATGCCGTTTTGGTAGAGGTGGTTAAGGATGTATACGAAAAATACGACACTATTTGCCTGGGTAATAAATACAGCTTTGCAGCAAAAAACCTGGATTCAATAGGGGATTATACGCATACCTTTGTCTCTTCATTGGGTTGTGACAGTACAGTCAACCTTCATTTACATGTTGTAAATGCCAATGGTCTTCAAACCAATGCGCTTTTTGATGAGCCAAAATGTTTTGGAACAGCAACTGGTAAAATTATAGACTTGCAATCATCGGGAGGCCATCCACCTTACATCACCAGCGTTATGAATGCAGAAAGTGTGACAGAAAATGATTTGGAAAAACTCAAAGAAGGTGTTTATGACATCAATATCAAAGACCGTCATGGTTGCTTTTCTAAAGAACAAATCGTGTTGACTGATCCACCATTATTTGAAATCAAAAGTCTGTCAGACACTGTTGTTGAACTGGGCGAAAGCATCAAATTGAGTGTTTCTACCAATTACAGTCCAAAAGATATAAGTTGGGATAGTCCAGATTTTTCCAGCAAAGAACTTGAACCTATTTATATACCGACCACCTCCAATATATTGAATCTCATTGCTTTCAATGCGAATGATTGCCGTGCTGGGGATACCATTTCCATCACTGTAAATCGAGATTACAGGATTTATTATCCGAATATTTTAAGCTTTGGTTCTTCTGATGGCAACGATGAGTTTTTCTTTAAATCTTTTAATAACATCATACAAAGCATTGTTGTCTTCGAGGTTTATGATCGATATGGAAACATTGTAGAAAAAGTAGACAACGTCAATCCTGAGTATATTTGGCAAGGAAAGTCAAAAGCTAAACCAATCTTAACTGGTGTTTACCCATTCGTTGTCAAGCTTTTACTCATCAATGGTGAAATTATCAATAGAAGCGGCACCATTACCATCGTTGATTAATTCCTTATTTCAATTCGTTCGAAGCGTTTGAGAAAATCTGGGTCATAATCAGCACCATGACCCGGTGTATCGTCAACAGTTACTTCCCATTTTTCATTGTATGTCAGTCCACCTATGACTGGGTCTTCAGACAACATCAATGGTGAATCCAAATCATGGTAAATGATGTTGCTCCATACATAATCAAAATGAACCAAGGCAGAAATTCCAAGTCGCGACTCAGAGAAAGAACCAACTTGGCAGTACATATCTGCAGCTTCTGCTATACTGGCTATTTTCATTGCATTGGCAATACCTCCGGACTTACCCAATTTGATATTAAACAGATCAGCTGCTTGATTTCTGATGACTCTCAAGGCATCTATGTGATTGAAAACAGCTTCGTCAGCCATGATGGGAATGGGACTCAACTGCGTTAATCTCGCTTGGTCATTGATGTTAGGTGCATGGATGGGTTCTTCGCAATGTTCAATATCGAGAGATTCCATGGCCAATAAAGCTTTTTTGGCATCGTAGTAGTTCCATCCTTGGTTTGCATCAATTCTCAAAATGATGTCATCCCCAACCGCTTTTCTGATGGCAAACATCCGATCGATGTCCTTTTGAGCGCCTTTCTCGCCCAACTTCACTTTTAAAATGGTAAAGCCTTGATCCACAAACTTTACTGCTTTTTCTACCATCTTATCCAAGGGCAACAAACTCACCGTATTGTCGGTCATGATGGTTTTGTTTTTTGATCCTCCCAGATATTTATAAAGCGGTTTTCCTGCCTTTTTGGCATTGAGATCGTACAAAGCCAAATCGAAAGCACACTTTACAGAAGCATTTCCTACGATCATTTTATTCATAAGCGCGATGTGATCATGAATGGTCTCTGGGTCTAAGCCTATAAGTGCGGCTGCCAAGTCCTTAGCAAAAGCAACCGTTCCGGCTTGTGTTTCACCATGAATAGATCTGTATGGGCAACACTCACCAACTCCATAAACCCCATCTTGATCATAAATTTTGATGATCGTCAAAGTTGCATGACTGATTGCCCCTTTTGAGATTACAAATGGGTCACTCAATTTTATTTGTGCGGGATAAATCTCTATTTTATCGATCATAATCTATCTATTTGGTATTCAGTTGTTTAGTTATGCCAGCTTAATGAGACTTGTCATGTCCATAGATGCATCAAAAGTCGCTTCATAAGCAAAAATATTTTTGGATAAAACGGCCTTGTAAATAGGTAAATCTGTGGGTGGTATGTCTAATTGATCCAAGTCTTGAGCAGAAACCCAAACCAATTCTCCTTCATCACAATAAGGTGGGTCTGCCATGGGTATTTCATGTGCAAAAATGAAACTTATCCAGTTGTAATGATCTAATGGTGAAGACTCTATGAGACTTCCATAATAAATCGGTGTATCAATTACAAAGCCCGTTTCTTCCAAAACTTCTCTGATTACAGCATCTTGAGCGGTTTCATAAGGCTCGATTTTGCCTCCTACAGGTAAGAACTTTCCGATGTGTGGCGATTTATTTCGCTTTAAAAGCAAAAGGTGGTTGCCATTGGTCAATATGCAAGAGACAGCTGCTCTTTTTAGTCCATTCATTAAAAATTATTGACCTGCAGCTTTATAATTATCATATCCTCCTACCAAATTACTTACTTTTTTTATTCCCATTGATTGCATGACTGATTTTGCTTTTGCACTTCGACCGCCTACTTTGCAATAAACTACATATTCTTTTTCTGTGTCTAAAGCTTTGATTTTATCATTAAATGCGGGGTCGCTGATATTGATTTCTAGAGCATTTTCTATTTTACCCCCGGCGATTTCTTGGGGAGTCCTCACATCTATGACGACCAAGTCTTTGTTATTAGCCATCATATCTTTTAATTCTGCAGGGCTAATACTTTCTTTGAATGATGGTGTTTGAGATTCAACAGCAGCAACTGGTTCTGACGCAGGTGCAGCTACAGACTGTTCACTTTTTTGGGCACAACTAGTTATGGAAATAAAAAGTGCCAAAACGGCGAAAATTGAAAATCTTTTCATGTTGAATTTTTTTAATATGAATTAGCAAGATGTAAAAATTGGTTCTTTTGATTGATTTTCCAAGTAACATCTTTGTTTTTTATGATGGCAATGCGGTTTATCATCTCATCTGCAATCTCCAAGGTGGCATTTTTGTTGATAAAAAGACACCTTGTCCTCCTTGCTAAAAGATCCTCAACTGATTCAACCAATTCATTTTCAATGGCATAGTCAAAAAAATCAGAAGAATAGGGGAGTAGATTGTGTAATGGTTTACCCAAGTTTTTATTTAGTGGTGGTATGATGGGCAGGTTTTCAGAGTTTGATTTTTTAGCACTCCATTGCAAGTCCTTGATGAGGAAATCGATGGTATCTTGGCCCATCTTTCTGAAGGTTGTCCATTTTCCACCCAACAAACTGTAAAACCCACTTTTACTTTTAACAATCTTATGCTTTCTAGAAATATCTTTAGAATTTTCTTGATCTTCCATTGAAGAAACCAATGGTCTTAAACCAGAGTATTTTGAAATGATGTCATTTACCGTTGGTGCGTTTTCAAAATAAGCTGCAGCATTATGGAGCATAAAGGTGATCTCCTCATCTGAAACAACTGGATCAAAACTTTTATCCTTTGTTGCAATGTCTGTGGTTCCGATGATGCTTACTCCATGCCAAGGAATGATGAATAATACACGGCCATCACTTGTTTTTGGAATCATGATCGCAACGTCTGAAGATAGAAATTTTTTATCAATGATGAGGTGAGATCCTTTAGCTGGAGTGATAGAGAAATTTTTCTCAACGCCTGATTTATCAATGATGTCGTCTGCATGCACACCAGCAGCATTCACGATACACTTGGTTTGGATAGTATAATCCTGTCCAGTCAAATGATCTGTCAAGTGAATATTTGATATTCCGGATTCATCTACATGATAACCTTCAAATGAAGTGTAATTGAGACAAAATCCGCCTGCTTGTATGATGGTATGCACGAGATCAATGCATAATCTGGCATCATCAAATTGTCCATCAAAGTAGGAAATGCCACCTTTTAAACCTTCTTTTTTAAGATTTGGTAAGAGGGCTAAGGTCTCTTTTTTACTCAACATCTTACTATCGCCCAAAGAAGACTTAAAAGAAAGCAAATCGTAAAATTTGAGTCCCATGAGGTAATAATAACCCTGCCAACGATCGTAAAATGGTATGATAAATTCCTGGGTTCTGGCTAAATGTGGAGCATTTTTTAAAATAGTTTTTCGTTCATGTAATGCTTCAATAACCAAACTGATATCGCCCTGAGCAAGATACCTGACACCTCCATGCAACAATTTAGTAGCCTTGGAAGAAGTACCTTTCCCAAAATCATATTTTTCAACTAAAAGCACGGACAGACCCCTTGAAACTGCATCGAGCGCAGTTCCCAATCCACTAGCACCTCCTCCAATCACAACAATATCAAAGATGTCTTTCTTTTTTACCTCGTGAATAATGGATTGTCTCTCCATACTTTAACCAATGCTTTAATTATTTTTTGAAATCAACTTATTTGATCAATCCAATTTTTTGACCTTTCAATGGCCTTCCTCCATTGTATCTTCAACGTATCATATTCTTGAATGTTTACAGGGTACACGGATTGATCGGTTTGCCACAAACTTGTGATTTCTTCCAATTCGCTCCAAAAGTTGCAATACAAACCAGCAAGTAGTGCTGCACCCAATGCAGTTGATTCCAAAATTTTTGGCACTACAATTTCTTTATTTGAAATTCCAGCTTGCATTTTAAGCAACAACTTGTTTTGAATAGCTCCTCCGTCCACTTTTATGGATGGTATGGGCGCTTGAAGATCTTGTTCCATTGCTGTGATCAAATCATTGACTTGCAAGGCTATAGATTCAAGCGCAGCTCTGATGATGTGTGCATCGGTAGTGTCTCTGGTGATTCCTATGATCATTCCACGAGCATATTGATCCCAATGCGGTGCCCCAAGTCCAGTTAATGCTGGAACAAACACCACACCATTGCTGTCTTTAACACTCGCAGCTTTCTCCTCGGAGCCCGCAGAGTCACCAATAATTTTCAAGCCATCTCTCAGCCAACTGATCACAGCTCCACCTACAAAAACACTTCCTTCCATGGCATAAACTGCTGGTTGTCCGGTCAATTGCCATCCAATAGTGGAGAGTAATTGATTATTTGAACGCACAACTTGATTGCCAGTGTTGGTCATCATGAAACAACCTGTGCCATAAGTAACCTTGGTTGCGCCTTGCCCCAAACAATTTTGGCCAAATAAAGCTGCCTGTTGATCTCCAGCCACACCATAAATCGGGATTTGATGCCCACCAATTGTGGCAAATCCATAGTTTGCATTGCTTGGTAAAACTTGTGGTAAAATCTGGATAGGTAAGTCAAAATAATCCAGAAGTTCTTGGTCCCAAATCAATTGATGAATATTGAATAACATGGTCCGAGAAGCGTTGGTCACGTCTGTGTAATGGCATAGTCCATTGGTCAATTTATATATCAACCAACTATCCACCGTTCCAAATTTCACTGATCCATTATTGGCTTTTTCTCTTAAACCAGGAACATGATCGAGCAACCACTTCAATTTTGAAGCAGAGAAATAGGCATCTACAATCAGCCCTGTTTTATTGGCAATTTTGTCTGCAAAGGAAGTCGCTTTTATTTTACTGCACTCATCGGCAGTACGTCGATCTTGCCAAACAATTGCATGATGAACGGGATTACCGGTTTCTGTATCCCAAACAATGGTGGTTTCCCGTTGATTCGTTATACCAATGGCCGCTATCTCTTGAATGTCAATGTTACTTTTGGAAATGCAATCATCAATGACTTGTTTTTGTGTATGCCATATTTCCAAGGCATCGTGTTCTACCCAACCTTCATTGGGATAGTATTGTTTGAACTCTTTCTGCGCGACTCCAACAATATTGGTATTGTGGTCAAAGATTAATGCACGTGAACTAGAGGTACCTTGATCTATGGAAAGGATATATTTTTTTTGAATGGCCATAAAGCATTGAATTTGTGACACCAATATAATGCAGATAATGGAGAAATTAAACCGGCATGACCTAGAACATTAAAAGATATTTATAAGTGATGTTTATGGACCAATTTTTTTAAGTTTTGAATTCAAGTTCACATATTAAAAGAATATTGTATTTATTTTTAGCTTTGTGCGAAGACAATAGTGGTAAAACATGAAATTTAGAGGGTCTACCAAAAAAGCGTCTATTAATTACGCCGTATTTTCAAGCACGATAGTTCTTATTCTTGTGGGGCTATTCCTATTACTATTCTTGCATATCAATTCAATTACCAATATTCTTAAGGAAAGAATCAATATTTTAGTCGAATTAAATAGTAGTGTAGACAAGGCCACTGCTATCGGATTGGTGAAAACCATTGCCAAATATGAAAGTGTGTTGCCAGAGTCTGTGGTATACATTCCTAAAGGTGAGGCATACAAAGTAATGGATCAATCCATGAAAGGAGATACTGCTGGTATAGGTAATCCATATAAGGACATGATAGTTTACAACATCAGGTCTACGCACTATTCGGAAGAAACGCTCAAAACGGTTGCTGATAAGATTGCCACTTTAGCTGGTGTGAAAGAAGTGTTTTATGAAAACGTCCTCATTGATAACATAAAAGCCAACCTCAAAAAAATATCTTTTGGTATATTCATCGTCTCTATCATTTTTGTGGTTTTGGCAATCATCATCATTTATAATACAGTGAATTTGAGCTTGTATGCAGACAGATTCGAAATCAAAACCATGGAAATCATTGGCGCAAGGGATGGATTTATCAGGCAGCCATACATCAAACTAGCGGGCAATATCGCTATCAGATCGTTTTTATTGGCAGCAACGGTGATTTTTTCCATTTTACTGGCGGCTTGGCAATATTTAGATGGCATGAAAGATGTCATCAATTGGTTTACTGTAGGATCTGTGTTTTTAGTCTTGTTTTTGTTTGCATTGATCATTACGGTTTCATCCACCATCAGAATCGTAAACAAGTATTTGTTTAAAGATGTTGGACAGCTTTATGAATAAAGTCGGCTAAGGTTTTCACTCTTACTTATCCAAAAAAGCCAATAATTCTCTGTATAAACGCTGCACTGGTAAACCCATGATATTGGAATAACTTCCTTCTATTTTCTTTACACCGACGAAACCAATCCAATCTTGGATGCCATAACTACCTGCTTTATCAAAAGGTTGACATTCGTCTACGTATCGCTCGATCAGGGACGGAGATAGCTCGTCAAAAAGTACTTTACTGGTTTCTACGAATACTTCAACTATGCCATTTTTAGAAATTGCCATACCTGTTTGCACGAAATGCCACTTGCCACTGAGTTTTTGTAACATTTGGCATGCATGTGTTTTGTCCTCAGGTTTGTTTAAGATTTCATTGTCCACAATGACCACGCTGTCGGCTGTAATGAGCACTTGGTTTGGTGGTAAATAGGGTAGAATGGCCTTGGCTTTTTTCTCAGCTAAGAAAGCCGCAACTTGAAATACATCTTGTACTTCATCAAAAGATTCATCTACATTTAATGTGAAAATGGTGAATTTTGGAACAATCATGGAAAGCAGTTCCTTTCTTCTCGGTGATTTCGAACCCAATACTATCTCAACAGAGGAATCAACCATGGATGATGATTTGAATGAAAATGAATGCATAAATCAACCCTGATAATAAAACCATCTTGTAAAATCTGCTGATAGCTCCAAATTGTTTTTTGTTTTCTGCTTTGTACAGTTTGAAAATGGATAAACCTATGGGAGCCATCACAAATAGCACAAAGTAGATATTTGCTCTGAAATCACTTACATGCAAACTCTTTCTAAACCAAGCCATCAAGATGAGCAGCATGACCAAAATGACCCCAGTTATCAGTTTTTTTGTTTTTGGAATGCCATATAAAACCGGAAATGTCTTACTTCCTACTATTTTATCTCCTTCAAAGTCTTCTACGTCTTTTACGAGTTCTCTGATGAGGTTACCAAAAAATGAAAAAATACCAAATCCTATCAATATTGTTCGTGCATTTTGAATGGCAACATGATTGTTTGACATTAACTGAGGTTCACAAATCAAAAGCACCCAGACAACAAATCCAGTAAAGATTGCCACAAAGAAATTGCCAATCACTGGAAAATGTTTAAATATTTTACTATACCAATACAACAACATGGTTACCAAAGGATAAATAAAAACGAGTTCCAATTTTTGAATGGAAAGTCCTATGTAAATGGCCAAACAAAACCCAAGAATGGTGATGACGCCATAATATATCCAAGCTTTTGGCAACGGAATATCATTGTTGATGAATGTTTTTTGAGGTTTATTGATCTTATCGGTTTGGAGGTCCAAAATATCGTTGATCAAATTTCCAGCCGCAACTATGCACAAGGTACAAAGAATAAACAGCGGAAATAAAATATCAGTTAATTGTGGATGGACACCAGCCTTTTCCAAACTAGGTGTGATCAAGAAATAATAAAAAAATAAGTGAGTGAGCGCTACGATGCCCAAATTTATTGGTCTTAATATTTTTAGATAAGACACCATGATTTTACACAACCCATTTATCCTGTATACGCATTACCTTTTCAACTATTTCCCTGACGCATCCTTTACCTCCTTCAAGTGGTGAAATATAATCTGCATTACTCAATACATCATTTGCGGCATCTGAAGGACATGCACTGATTCCGACATGAGGAAATATCAACAAGTCTGGTATGTCATCGCCCATAAACAAAATCTGATTTTGTGCAATTTGGTAACGATCCTTGATTTCAGCTAGTGCAGTCCCTTTGTCATGTACAAAGTCAAAAATTTCCGTTACTCCCAATAACTGAAATCTCTTTTTTACTCCCACTGAAGCACCCTTGGTGATGATAAATACTTTATAATCAGCATCTAATGCGAATTTGATTCCTTGACCATCTCGAGTATTCATAATCCTCAGAAATTCTCCTTGCTCAGTGACAAGTAAGCTACCATCTGTAAATACGCCATCCACGTCAAAGATGAATGTAGTTATTTCATTGAATTTGGAATGGTCTATCACTTATTTGAGATTTATTGGTTGTCTCTCCATTCATATACCCATTTGGCTTGGATTTGTTCCAAATGGCCTTCAGTACAATCTTCCCTTTTACCCACAAATGTTGGTATTTCCAATATCCATTCTATGAGGTCCGTAAATCTTATCCTATAAATTTTGGACTCTCCAAAATCATCGCCAAATTTTTCGTACAACTTTATTGCAACATCCTCATGGTCAGACCATTGGATGGGAAGATTTTCTATTCCTTCAAAACTCATATCTTAAGATTGATTTTTAATGTTCGTGTCCAATAATCCTGTTCTGATCCGGTATTTGCACTACAATATCGGCATCTGCATCAAGTATGATGCATTGACAGGCTAGTCTTGATTCGAGTTTGGGATTGATGGCTCGATCTATAAAATCTTCTTCTTTGTCAGAAATCTCTTCTACCTGATCTTCACCTTTCAAAACATAAATGTGGCATGTACTGCATGCACAGACACCACCACAGTTGTGATTGAGATGGATGTCATGATCTTCTGTTACTTCCAAAATGGAATACCCTTCCTCGACTTGTTCAACGACTTTTGTCTCAATAGACGCGTCTTCAAACGTAAATGTAATTTTTGCCATATGCTTATTAAAACCGCAAAAGTAAGCGATTCATTTTTGTATCTGTTAAAATATTCAACTTTAAATATTTTTAAATCGTTCCTGTTACCTATTTTCTATGAAAACTATAACAATTCCGCTGTTCTAATAATATTTATTTTACCTTCTATACATTCAAAATCAAATTAGTTTTATCTTGGATCAAGCGTTTGCTTCATTAATATAAACTGTTTATGAATTTATCCCAGACACCGATCATTGCTATCATAGAGGATGACGTTTCCTTTGCTCATTATTTGAAAAAGCTCTTTTTGGGTAAGGGCGTAAAAGTTGTTGGACTCGCTCACAGTGTTAGGGAGTTTTTGCTGGATACTACCATACCTTTTGAAGAAATACAATGCATCTTATTGGATATCAACCTTTCAGGTGGTGAAATAGGAATTGACCAAATACCTCAAATCAAAAAGAAAGCCCCAGATGTCGACATCATTGTGCTCACGATGCACGATGAGGCGAAATTTATTTTTCAGGCTTTGTGCAATGGTGCATTGGGTTATCTTACCAAAGGAACAGGTTTTGAAGAAATTCACAAAAGTGTGCTTGATGTCATCAATGGTGGTTCGGCTATGACTCCAAGCATTGCTCGCAAGGTTGTGGACTTTTTTGTGGAACAATCGCCTTCTTCTGGTTTCAATGACCTCACAACAAGAGAATTTGATATTGTCATTGGGATCAAAGATGGACTCAGTTATAAGCTCATAGCGGACCGACATGGCCTCAGTATTGACGGAGTAAGATTTCATGTTAAGAATATTTACAAGAAACTCCACGTCAATAGTAAGAGCGAAGTAATCAATGCTTATTTCCAAAGTCAGAGCAGAAAATAGTTGGAAACTTACCCAACTAACTAGACGATCATTCCAGCAGCAACCGTATTGTTTGTTCCTTCATCAATCAAGATTACGCTTCCAGTTATTCTATTGCGGCTATATTGATCAATTACTAGCGGTGTCGTAGTTTTGATTTTAATGCATGCAATGTCATTCATCTTTATCGATTTACTTTCAGTGTCTTGAGATAAGTCATTGACATTTAGCTTGTAAGTAATATCCTTTACTACACACCTAGCTTCTCTAGTTGTATGCCTTATGGTATATTTGGTTTGTTGGTTTAATGCATTTGACTGATCAAACCAACAGATCATGAGTTCTAAATCTTGACTACTCTGAGGTTCCAAACCAGTTTTTACCAACATATCTCCTCTGCTGATGTCTACATCATCTTCTAGTTCAATTGCCACTGACATTGGAGGGTAGGCTTCTTGAATGGCATCTTTATATAAATTGATTTTAGCTATTTTTGAAGTATGACCTGAAGGTAAAACAGTCACATCATCGCCCACTCTTAGGACACCTCCAGCCACTCTGCCGGCATATCCTCGGAAGTCATGGAATTCATCAGTATTGGGCCTGATCACATATTGAACAGGAAATCTTGCATCTTCAAAATTTCTGTCATTGGTAATTTTTACATTTTCGAGATAATCCATCAAAGTTGTAGCTGTGTACCACGGCATATTTTCTGAGGGCGTCACGATGTTGTCACCTTTTAAAGCAGAAATAGGAATGAAAGTAATATCTTTCACGTGCAAAGTAGCCGCAAAATCCAGATAATCTTGTTTTACCTGATTGTAGACTGCTTCATCATAATTGACCAAGTCCATTTTGTTGATGCATACCACCAAATGAGGAATTTGTAACAAAGATGAAATGATAGAGTGTCTTTTTGTTTGCTCTATTACTCCATTTCTAGCATCTACTAATATGAGTGAAACATTGCTGGTAGAAGAACCAGTCACCATGTTGCGCGTATATTGGATGTGTCCAGGAGTATCGGCAATGATAAATTTTCTTTTGGGCGTAGAGAAATATCTGTAAGCCACGTCAATAGTGATTCCTTGTTCACGTTCTGCTTTAAGTCCATCAGTGAGCAATGCAAGGTTTACTTCTTGTTCGCCTCTTTTTTTGCTCGACTCTTCTATGGCATCGTATTGGTCCTGAAAAATGGATTTACTGTCATAAAGCAATCTTCCGATCAATGTTGACTTTCCGTCGTCTACAGATCCGGCGGTGGAAAATCTCAATAATTCTGAATCCAAAGAATAATCTATATCTGCTATCATTATTTTCTTTTTTATAAAATTGGAATGTTGGTAAAATTTGCGCTGTCTGGAAAAGAATTAAAAATAACCCTGTCTTTTTCGATCTTCCATTGCTGTTTCACTTCTTTTGTCGTCGGTTCTACCACCTCTTTCTGTAATTCTACTGGTTGCCACCTCCGCAATAATTTCTTGTAAGCTTACTGCATTTGATTTCCATACTCCTGTGCATGTCATATCACCAATCGTGCGACATCTGATGGTTTCAACAAAAACTTGTTCGGTAGGCTTTTTGATGATGTAATCGCAATCAGCCAACAACATTCCATCTCTTTCAAAAACAGGTCTTTCGTGCGCAAAGTATAAATTGGGTAGGGGAAAGCCCTCCATCTCAAAATACAACCACACATCTAGTTCTGTCCAGTTTGAAATTGGAAAAACCCTAAAGTGCTCACCAAAATTTTTCTTGCCATTGAATAAATTCCAAAGTTCTGGTCTTTGATTTTTTGGATCCCATTGTCCAAATTCATCCCTGTGTGAAAAAAATCTTTCTTTTGCTCTTGCCTTTTCTTCGTCTCTTCTACCTCCACCTAAAGCAGCATCGTATTTTCCTTTCTCGAGCTCATCCAATAAAGTGAAAGTCTGCAAGAAGTTTCTACTTGCATTGTATCCTTTTTCTTCTTTCACCAATCCTTTATCAATCGCTTCCTGAACATAGCCAACTTTCATACTCAAGCCATAATTTTCAACCAGCCAATCTCTGTAATCAAGTGTTTCTTGAAAGTTGTGCCCTGTGTCTATATGCAATAAAGGAAACGGAACCCTTGCAGGATAAAATGCTTTGATAGCTAAATAAGTCAGCAGTATGCTATCTTTTCCACCTGAAAAAAGGATAACCGGATTTTGAAACTGAGAGGCCACTTCTCTCATGATGAATATGGATTCTGATTCCAATTCTCTTAAATAGTCAAATTTGTAATCCATTTATTTTTATTTTTTGAGAAAGCTGATCAAGGTTTCAACACCTTCTTCTACGCTGATGTTAGTTGTGTCAATGATAATATCTGGTTTGATTGGGGGTTCAAATGGAGAGTCAATTCCTGAAAAGTCTTTGATCAATCCTGCTCTTGCTTTTTGGTATAATCCTTTTACGTCTCTTTTTTCACATTCGGCAATATCTGTGGAGACAAATATTTCTATGAAATCATCTGCACCTATGATATTTTTGGCCATAGCCCTGATATCATTAGTAGGGGATACAAAGCTACACAGCACAATCTGTCCATTGTCCTTAAACAACTTTGCAACTTCGGCGATCCTCCTGATGTTTTCTGTCCGATCTTCAATACTGAATCCAAGGTTGTTGCAGATTCCGGTTCTTACATTATCGCCATCCAAAAGCATGGTTGATTTACCTTCTTGGTATAATCTATTTTCCAGGGCGACTGCCAAGGTACTTTTTCCAGATCCAGATAAACCTGTGAACCACAAGACCCTTCCAACTTGGCCGAGTCGCAATTCTCGGTCAGTTCTTGAGATCATTTTGTCATAAATAGGATAAATTTCTGTCATCTGCCTAGAAATCTTTTTTTCAAAACTCTTATGGTTCCTTTTGGTACCAACTCCCAAATGCGTTCATGCACATAGTACAACAAAATTTTTCCCAAGAACTCAATGCCACCTACCGTCATGGCTAAACCTATTTTCCCTGTTATGAAATAAGCTATAAAAATAGTGGAGGTCGTGCCGAAAATACGCCAAGTCAATCCTTTGAGTACACTTCTCAAGTGTGATTCATGAAAGTGTGCTTTCTCAAATTCTTTCTGGCGTTCTAGTTCCTTATTGAGATATTCTTGCGTCATTTCTTGCGTCATTACAACCTGCGCCTCCTCAGTGGTACTTGTGTTAAAATCCATTGACACCTGCTACAGTTGTATATTTGAAACTTAATTTTTGATCAGGGTGTATGTATCTGAATGCTGATTGAACCATCATGGTTCCTTCATGAAATCCACATAAAATGAGCTTCAATTTTCCAGGATAGGTATTGATGTCACCGATGGCATAAATACCAGGAATATTGGTGCTATAATCAAAGGTGTTGACTTTGATTGCATTGTCCTCAATTTCAAGATTCCATTCTCCAATTGGTCCAAGCTTAGGTGCAAGACCAAAAAGAGGTACAAAATGATCAACCGGAACGGCATAATTTTCTTTACCTTCTTCTTCTACAACTACCTCGTTGAGTACTCCGTTTCCATTCAAACCAATCGCTTGTGCATTGGTTATCAAGTTGATACGTCCACTTGTTGCAAGTTCGTGTACTTTCTCTACAGAATCCAAAGCACCTCTGAATGAAGTCCTTCTGTGTAAAAGGGTCACTTCTTCTGCAATATCTGCTAAAATGATTGTCCAGTCCAATGCTGAGTCACCACCGCCAGCTACAAGCACTTTTTTACCTTGATATTTCTGTGGGTCTTTGATGATGTAATCTACACCTCGGTCCTCAAAATGCTCTATGTTGGCAATAGGTGGTTTACGTGGTTCAAAACAGCCAAGACCACCAGCGATTGCAATGACAGGAGCAAAAATTTCTGTGCCTTTGCTCGTAGTCAGTTTAAACATTTTATCTTCAACTTGTTCGATCTTTTCAGCACGTTCACCAAGGGTAAATTCAGGTTTGAATGGTTCGATTTGTTTCATCAAATTATCAACCAGTTCTCCTGCAAGTACACTCGGATAACCTGGAATGTCGTATATAGGTTTTTTTGGATAGATCTCAGTAAGTTGACCACCAGGAAGTGGCAAGCTATCAATGAGGTGGCAGTGAAGCTTTAGTAAACCTGCCTCAAAAACGGTGAATAAACCTACAGGCCCTGCGCCCACAATGATGATATCTGTTTTATTCATATTTAAAACTTTGCTTTGATTGTTTTATTTGTGTTTAAGTTTATTTATTACTTGTTTTATTAGGATCTATCAGTAAGGATGTATGAAGCCCGCATTCTGTTTTTTCGCTGCCAATCCAACGACCTTCTCTTCCAACACCTTTGAACGTACAATATTTACAGCCAATTGACCCATAACCCTGCAAGGTAAGAGGGTGTAATGGCAAATCAAAGTCCTTGGTCAATTTTACCGCTTCATACTCGTCAATATCTATAATAGGGTGAAACTTGATGATGTCGCCACTTTCTTCAAATACCCTCAAGTTTGCTCTGTGTGGTGTTTGAAATGCCATGACTCCGCTGACCCAAACTCTGAAATTGGGCATTATCTGTTCTAATGGATTGACTTTGTTGATCTGGCAGCAATCATTGGGTTTGTCGATCCACCATTGTTCTTTGGTTGTTATTGCATGATCTGCGGTGTCTGGGTGCAAATCTTCAACTTGCATACCAAGTGCAGACTGCAATTGGTTTTTAAAGGCCAAAGTTTCTGGAAAGTGATAACCAGTGTCTATGAAATGTATTTTTTGCTCTGGGTTTATTTCAGAGAAAATATAAAGGATCAAAGCGGAATTGCCACCAAAAGAGGAGGTAAGTAATATCTCATCTTTTGGAAAAAAATCGTAAAGTTTTTCAATCCTTTGTCTGAAGTCCAATGGTGCAAAGATTTCATTGAGCTCATTGACTTGGTTAATGAGCGTTGAATTGGTAGTTGCTACCTCTTTTGTATGTAAATCAAGTGCCATTCCAGATACTATGCTTTATAATAACTTCCTATTACTTCCTTATCGCTGTCTATAGCTACGCTCCTTTTTTCAGTGACTTCTTTTAAAAAGTCAGTTGCATCTTGGATATAGTTTTCTACAAACTCCTTTTCTGGTGTATGCTCCTTCAATCTGAGGACAAAACTCACAAAGTCATTTCCACAAGAAGTTATCTCACCTGTAGCTACAAAGTTTGCTTGAAAATCTTCCAATATTTTGATTTGCGTGTTGCAAGCTATATCAGCGGCCAAAAGTAGTGCTTTTGCACCAATCACAAAGGTATTGTAAGCATGATATACAGCATCTTTTTCAGACTCGTTTGCCAGTGCAAGTTTTGCTAGTTTTATTTTTTGTTCTGCTTCACCCAAAATAAGGCCAACCATGTCGGTCATAACACCTGCACATTCACCAACACCAATGGCTTGAATGTATTGTCCTTCATGTCCCCAATCGCTCAATTCATCTTCTGATATGTCATCAAGAGATGCCAATGGTTTCAATAGATTGTAGTAATACTTATTATCTAAACTTCTTACGTAATGAATGAATTCTGGATGATTGCTTCCATTTTGGTGGTAGTCTTTCAAAATCACTCTTACTCCTTCAGGAATCCTTTTGGATGGGAGTTTTATGACTTTATCGCCCATAAATCCTTTGCCTGCTCTATCAATTCCACCTCCCACAACAACTTGCATGGCAGGTATCACCATTTCACCTCTTTTTATGGAGCTACCATGAAAACCTATGCCTGAAGCCATGTGTTGACCACAAGCATTCATACAACCACTAATTTTTATGTCAATATTTTTGGTCATGAGCAATTCAGGATATTCTGTTTTGATCATAGATTCCAATTCTGTGGCCAATGCGGTTGAATTGGTAACTCCGAGATTACAAGTGTCAGTTCCTGGACAAGCTGTAATGTCTCCAATGCTGTCTTGACCATAATCTGCATAACCCAAAGCCTTCAATTCTAGGTACAAGGCTGCAAAATTGGCTTTGAGCACGTGTCTCAAAAGTAAATTTTGATTAATCGTTATTCGGACATCATCCGCAGCATATTTTTTGATGATGATCGCTAATTTTCTTGCATCTGCAGAAGGAATGTCACCATTCGGAACTTTGATGTATACACCATGCAGTCCTTCTTGTTTTTGTTCAAAAGTATTTGTAGATACCCAGTTGTGGTAACCCTTGTCATTTTTTAATTGTGGGTGATCAAAATCATCTACTTCCTGAGGATAAATTGGTGTTTCTTCCGCAACATCTATAGGAATAGATATTTGGGCAAGCGATAGAAGTTCTTGGTTTACTAAATCCATAAATGCCTCATTACCCAGTGACTTGACCAAAAACTTCAATCGTGCCTTATGTCTCTTTTCTCTTTCACCGTATCTGTCAAATACCCTCAAAGCGGCTTCCATGAAGGGTAAAATCTGATCTGTAGGCATAAACTCAGTGACTGTAAATGCCTCAATTGCTTGGGCACCCAATCCGCCACCAACAACCAACTTAAAACCTTTTACGCCATCTTTGATTCTGGCAATGAATCCAAAATCACTGAAATAGGTATACGCAGTATCATTGTCAGTTCCAGAAAAAGCTGGTTTAATTTTTCTGCCCATTTCTTGGCATATGGCATTTCTGAGGAAGTATTCAAAAGTAGCCTGTGCATATGGGCTTACGTCAAATGCTTCTCCTTTTTGAATTCCAGCAGTAGGAGATCCTGTTACATTTCGCACAGTATTTCCACAAGCTTCTCTCGCAGTAAGCCCAATACGAGAAAGTCCCTCCCAAACAGCGGGTGAGTCTTTGAGTTTTACGTAATGCAATTGAATGTTTTGACGAGTAGTCAAATGCAAATTACTAGATCCATATTGATCAGCTAAATCTGCAACTCCTGCTATCTGACTGGTGGTTATCTTTCCATAAGGAATTTTGAGCCTGAACATTTGAACACCAAATTGTCGTTGACCATAAACCCCTCTGGTAAGTCTGAAGTGCTTAAATTTATCTTCGTCTTCTTTTCCAAGATAGTAGTTTGAGATCCTTTCTTGAAGTTCCTGGATGTCTGCAATATCTTCCTTATTTATTAACTCCACTTTATTTTCTTTTTATGTGATTGCTAATGTTATCTACCTTTCAACAAGTATCTAAAATTTTAAAACGCGACAAATATAACTATATTAACTCTATAAAACCAATAGAGTTAGTAAAATTAGCGCATTAAAAAAACATTAAAATTTATTAATCCTTGATAATCAATCAAATTCAGATTGGAATAAATGTTAAGATAATTTGAAAATGAGTAAGAATGCCTTGAAAAATGTATTTTAAGAATACATTTGTTAATGTTGGCTTTCTGATTTGAAATACAACCATAATTTATAATTTCAGTTGCGAGTTTTTATGAGAAAAATCTTTATTTTCCTATTCTTAGCCGGGTTTTTTACTACTCAAGGCCAATCTCCAAAAGCCATAACCACAGGGAACATTTATAAATCAATACAGAATCTCAATTTCTTAGGAACCGTACTTTATGTAGCTGCGCATCCCGATGATGAGAACACGCGATTGATATCCTATTGTGTCAATGAGTTGAATGCTGATACGTATTATTTGTCTTTGACGAGAGGAGACGGCGGGCAAAATTTAATTGGCCCGGAAATCAGAGAACTTTTAGGAGTTTTGAGGACTGAGGAACTTTTGGCTGCCAGAAGAGTGGACGGAGGTAAACAAATGTTTACACGAGCCAATGATTTTGGATATTCTAAAAATGCTGAGGAGACCATCAATATTTGGGATAGTGAAAAAGTAAAACATGATGTAGTCTGGGCCATTAGAAAAGTGAAACCAGATGTGATCATCAATAGATTTGACCACCGCACCAGTGGTTCTACACATGGGCATCATACTGCTTCAGCGATGTTGGCTTATGAACTTTTTGACCGTTCAGGAGATAAAACTGCGTTTCCTGAACAATTAAAACATGTTTCTACTTGGACACCCAATCGACTTTTCTTCAATACATCCTTTTGGTTTTATGGTAGTCAGGAAAAGTTTGACCAAGCAGATAAGTCAAATCTGGCGATGGTGGATGTAGGGGGCTATTTCCCGTTGCTAGGACTTTCTAATGGCGAGATTGCGGCATTATCTAGGAGCAATCACAAATGCCAGGGTTTTGGTAGTGCAGGTTCAAGAGGTTCACAATCAGAATATCTAGAGTTGTTGAGAGGCAATATGCCCAAAAATAAATCAGACATATTTGAAGGCATTAATACCACTTGGACAAGAGTAAAAGGTGGAGAAGCCATTCTATTCATCATGTCACGCGTCCAAAAGAATTTTGATTTCAATAATCCATCCGCAAGTGTCAAAGATTTGATCGAGGCAAGAAAACTCATAGCAGCTTTGGGTGATGAATTCTGGCGTACCAAAAAACTGCGTGAAATTGATAATGTCATTGCCTCTTGCTTAGGGTTATTTGTAGAGGCAAGTGCCCAAGCAAATTATGCCACTCCAGGAGATTCTATGCGAGTTGATTTCGAAGTGGTCATGCAGAATAAGGGTCAAGTCAAATTGACAGGGATATCACTTTTGCCAATTGGAAAAAGTCGCGATTTTGATTCTTTACTTACCGCTAATGAAAAATTATTCTTAAGCGAAAAAGTAATGGTTTCTTCAGATATGGATTTTACTTCTCCATATTGGTTGAGAAAAAAAGGAACTGATGGCATCTACCATGTAGATAATCCCCAATGGATTGGGCTACCAGAAACGCCAAGACCTATTCAAGCAAAGTTTGATTTAATCATAAATGGAAGCAAAGTTTCATTCATAAAAGACTTGATATATAAATATACCGATTCAGAGAAGGGCGAAGTTTATCAACCATTTGAAATTCTGCCTGAGTTTAGTGTCAAAACAAAAGAAGGTGTAATGGTTTTTTCTGATACACATTCAAAAGAAATTGAAATTGAAGTAAAGGCTTATGCGGCTGAAGCCAATGCTACACTTACACTAGAAGTACCTCAAGGATGGAAAATAACCCCTTCTATCATTCAAATTGGGAAGTTACAACAGAATCAGACAGCCAGCTACAAATTTAGTCTGACACCTCCTGAATTGACCTCCATTGGTACTTTGGTTCCTGTTTTGACCGCCGGTGGGAAAAAATACAAAGATGAAGTTATAGAAATTGACTACGCTCATGTTCCTCTTCAAAGAGTGATTAAACCAGCTGAGACCAGTTTGTCTAGAATCAATATAAAAAGATCTGGAGACAGAGTTGCTTATTTGATGGGAACTGGCGATGATATACCTGCTAGTCTTAAGCAGATCGGTTACAATGTAGACCTTATTAATGTGGAAGATATTACTGCCGCAAAATTGTCACAATATGATGCATTGATCATGGGAATCAGATCATACAACAAATATGATGACCTCAAATTTAAACAATCAATCATTTTTGATTTTGTAAAACAAGGTGGTAATTTCATTGTCCAATACAATACGATGGGGAGAGATTTGGTGATGAGAGAAGATGAAATGATGCCGTATCCATTTAAAATTTCTCGCGAAAGAGTGACGAAAGAGGATGCAAAGGTCACCTTCCTTGCACCAGAGCATGAGATTTTGCAAGTTCCCAACAAGATTACTCAAGAAGACTTTGATGGCTGGGTTCAAGAAAGAGGTTTGTATTTTCCTGGAGAATGGTCCGAACAATTCATTCCAATACTTTCTTGCAATGATCCTGGAGAACCTCCTCGAAATGGCGGTTTATTAGTCGCACCATACGGCGAAGGTTATTGCATTTACACCGCTTACAGTTGGTTTAGAGAATTGCCAGCTGGAGTGCCAGGTGCGTTCCGTCTATTTGCTAATATGATTTCAGTGGGTAAAAACAATAGACCATAATGCAAAAAATAAAATGGGACAATGCATACACCTATCTTTTGGTTGCCAATGCTATTTACATCATCATTTTCTGGTTATTGATGTAATATGGGATTAGCGCTGGTTGATTGGATGGTTTTGATTATGACTTTGGGCTTTATTGTAGCCTATGGCATTTATAAAACTAGAGGGAAACAGGACATGAAGTCCTATATTCAAGGTGGAAAAGAAGCTGGTTGGTTTACTGTAGGATTATCCGTGATGGCCACCCAAGCAAGTGCGATCACTTTTATGTCTACTCCAGGTCAAGCTTTTCACGACGGTATTGGCTTTGTGCAATTTTATTTTGGTTTGCCGTTGGCCATGATTTTTATCTCTTTATTTTTCTTGCCGATCTACAGTAAGTTAAATATAGTTACAGCATATGAATACCTGGAAACCAGATTTGATAATAAAACTCGGGCGCTTACTGCCAGTCTATTTTTGTTGCAAAGAGGTTTGTCAGCAGGAATTACCATTTATGCTCCAGCAATCATTATGAGTACTATCTTGGGCTGGGACCTCAAGTTGCTTAATTTTATAATGGGGACAGTCGTGGTTATTTACACGGTAAGTGGAGGTACCAAAGCCGTAAATGTGACCCATAAACAGCAAATGTTTGTAATTATGGGTGGCATGTTCTTTGCCTTCTTTACCATTATAAATTTACTTCCTGGTGATATTGGACTTACAAAAGCGCTAGATATAGCTAGAATTTCGGGTAAAATGAATGCTTTGGATTTCTCTATTGATCCCAATAATAGGTATACGTTTTGGTCTGGAATTACCGGAGGTTTCTTTTTGGCTTTGTCTTATTTCGGTACAGACCAAAGTCAAGTTCAGAGGTATTTATCTGCCAAAGATGAGAAGCAGAGTAGGGTAGGCCTCATCATGAATGGCTTGCTGAAAGTGCCCATGCAATTTTTTATATTGCTCTGTGGAGTGATGCTTTTTGTCTTTTTTCAATTCAATAAAGCACCTGTATTTTTCAATACTTCGGTAGTTGATGAATTAAAAACGACGGTCCAAAAGGAAAAAGTCATTGCTGCTGAAAACCAACTAGCCCAAATTGTAGACCTGAGAACCAAGGTTTTATTGGCTGATGAAATAGATGGAGCAGCTTTGCAAAAATTAAATCAGGACGAAAAGGATGTCAGAAATGAGGTCAAGGAAATGATTTCAACGGAGATGCCCAAAAGAGAAACCAATGATAAGGACTACGTTTTTATTCATTTTGTTTTGAGTTTTCTTCCGACTGGACTGATAGGCCTTTTGCTTGCAGTCATTTTTAGTGCAGCCATGTCTTCAACTGCCTCTGAACTCAACGCCTTGGCTTCAACTACTACCATGGACTTGTATCGGCGAAATTTTAACAAAGGAGCAACAGATGACCAATGTGTGCGTGCTACAAGAATATTTACCGTAATGTGGGGTTGTATTGCCGTGGCCTTTGCATGCTTTGGGACACTTTTTGATAACTTGATTCAATTTGTCAACATTGTAGGTTCTATATTTTACGGAACCGTTCTTGGCATATTCCTATCTGGATTTTTCTTTAAACAAATAAAATCAAATGCGGTATTCATCGCAGCAATCATTACCCAACTTTCAATCATTGCCATATTTAAGGCAGATATGGTCAGTTACTTGTGGTTGAATGTCATTGGTGCTTTTGGTGTAATTCTTTTGAGTTTTGCAATTGGTAGTTTTATACCAAAAGATTCAAACAATTAAACATTCGATCCGTTTATAATAAATGATCGTATATAATTTTATGAAATCAAACTATTTCCTTTTTTTCTTGCTGTTTTTTATTTCATCCTCAGCACTTCATGCCCAAAAGGAAGAAGGCTGGGTTACCAAATACGACAAAGATGGTTTAGTGATCCAACTCAGGGGAGCTAAAACGACTGAATATCGGGCTGTTACCACAGTAAATGCTGACCTCAAATCTTGCGTTGCTCTGCTTCAAGACATTGAATCACATCCTCAGTTTATGACCACTGTCAAATCTGTACAATTATTAAAAGTGTACAATAATAAAGAGTCGCTAGTGTATAGCATTATCGATATGCCTTTTCCTATGGGTGACAAAGACTTGGTTTCTAAGGCTGAATTCATCAACAAACCTGCAGAAAAAAAGGTAATCGTGAAGTTGAAAAGTTTGCCTACTGCATATCCTCCCAAGGATTACGATCGAATGAAAACTGCTGATGGCCAATGGATTTTTGAAACAATTGGTGACAACAAGACAAAAGTAACTTATCAACTAAAATTTGATGAGAGTAATGCGCCAAACTGGGTTGTCAATAAGTTCGTAGTTGATAATCCCAAAGAAGTTTTGCTTGGCTTTGCAAATTTTGTAAAGAAACCTAAGTACAAAAACGCTGACATCGTCTGGATGAGGTAATCAAACGATTTCTTTATATTTTTCTAATATTTCTGAAGCGATTTCCGTAGGAACGAAGTTTTTGACATCGCCACCACCTTTGATGATTTCTCTCACAATTGTACTGCTGATATGAGAAAATTCTGGTTTACTGATCAAAAAAATGGTTTCCAAATCTTCGCCAATGATGCTGTTGAGTTGAGAAATGGTCTTTTCATAATCAAAATCTGACGCATTCCTCAAACCACGTAAAAGGTAGTGGGCAGAAACTTTTGCGCAATATTTGACGGTAAGCCCTTCAAAATGGTCAACAACAACATTGGGATAACTAGAAAATTCTCTGAGCAACCACAACTTTCTGGTCTCTAAATCAAACAACGAAGTTTTACCAGTATTAACGCCTATTGCGACAAAAACTTTGTCAAATAATGGACAGATCCTTTTGACCAGATCTATATGTCCAGTGGTGATGGGGTCAAATGATCCCGGAAATACTATGATTCGTTCCTTCATGTTTCAAATATAATAAACCAATTAAAATTCTATGCCAATTACTTTATAATATAGTCACACTCCAATGAAAATTTAAACATTCATCACCATTGAAAAAAAGCTTAAAAGTTACAACCTGTCTATTGCTTATTTTTAATGACTTACTAAAAGTTTCATGACCTTTAAAGGACTTATTTGTGGGTCAGTTGGTTTTAAGTAATATAAACCTGATCCTAGGTGGTTAGTTGGCAAAACAAGTTCATCACCTTTTACTTCAATACTTTGAATCAGACTTCCCGAAATGTGGTAAATGCCCAATTTTCTGATTCCTTTCAAACCTTTGAAGTAAACAAAGTCAGTGGCCGGGTTTGGGTAAAAAGTTACATCATTTGATTTTTCAAGAAAACTTGATGTGGTATTACATTGAGCTAAAATACTTACTTTGTCATTGCAGCCTACTGCATTATTTGAAATGTTGTACCTGCTAATTTCCAATTTTAAAAAATCGCAAATACTTTTCATGCTGCACATGGATAAGGTCACATTATCAATAATTGAAATAGAATCAAGCAGGCTGGCGTCTACATTTGCTAAGCCCTCTATTGATTTAAGTTTGGCATTTTTAGCAATCGTCATTTCTAATTCAATGGTGTTTAGATTTGTTAAAATGTCCAGATTTTCTAATGCTGGGTTATTTACTAAACTAAAATAAAAAGTCCGTTTTAGATTCCTTAAACCGTTCAAATTATTCAGTACAAGATTATTTCTAATATCCAGATTGTAAACAAAGTCGAAATTTTCAAAATTTGCTAGTTCTACAAGTTTTGGGTTTGAGTTAATAGTGAAATGATCACCAAACGTAAGTCGTGGATTTACACCATTGAATGAAACCAAATTTTCATTTTGGGTAATGGCAAAGGTGCTGACACGTCCCAATTTATCGAGACCTTGTAGACTTGTCAATTTATTACATTGTAAAATTGCAAATTGCCTGACATACTCAGCTTGAATTCCCTCTAAGGATTCAAGACCGTTCATTTGACCAATTACAAGGGAATTTGTTGCCGTCTTTAAGCTATCTAAACCTTTTAGATTGGTTAGCAATGGTGAGCCAGAAATGGAAAAATCTTGTACAGATTTAAGGTTTTTTAACCCCGCTAAACTTACCAGCTGAAGATTTTCAAAAATGCTCAATGTTGCATCAATGGTGTCAATTTGTCTCAAACTGTCTAAGTTGGTGACATTAGTACCATCAATGAAAAGACTAGCATTTAGGCGATGACAATTTGGGTAAGTTTGTGGAAAATTATTGACCTGATTTTGATTGGTGATGGTTATATCACCAGTCGGGCATTGGGCAAAACAAATGGTAGTGGTTGCCGAGACCAACAAAAAAATGAATAGTCTAATTTTTAGATTTTGCATGGTGTGGATATTTTAGAGGTTACAAATCTTTTGACAAATTAAATCATTCTTATAAGAAGTGCTGATTTATTTTTTAAAAATTCAACATTAAATAGCAATATGCTCACATTTTAGGAATATTCCAAGATGAGTGACTTGCTATTGCATTAGATAAATACTGAAAGTGGTTTATAATTAAGCGAAGGGATGAATGCAATTGAACAAAGGTGTGTATTGGAAAATAAATAAAACTATATTTTATGTGTTTCAAAATGAGCTAAAGTTAACTTTGTGTCTGCTAAAACTTATACATGAAAATTTATACGGGTAATGGTGATCAAGGAAATTCCAATCTATTCAGTGGGAGGTCTTTACCAAAGAATCATCACATTTTTGAAGCCATGGGTAATGTGGATGAATTGAACAGTTTTGTTGGTCAGCTCATTGTAAAAATAAACGATCAAACGGTTTTTAATTTTTTGAAGCATTTGCAACACCTGCTTTTTTTTGTGGGAAGTAAAATTGCAGTGGATGGAATGGACATCGACCTTGGCACATTTTCTGAGAAAACCTGCACTTTAGTTGAAACTGAAATTGATCGAATGACGGAAGAACTATCACCCCTCACCAAGTTTATATTACCAGGGGGAAGTGAAACCGTTGCAGCTGCACACATTTGTAGAACAGTTTGCCGCAGAGCCGAACGCTCATTGGTTGGAATTGAAGGAATTGGAGCATTTGAGTTGGTTTTCTTCAATCGGTTATCTGATTATTTTTTCGTATTGGGAAGGTATTTATTACATAAAGAAGGACTCACTGAAATTTATTGGGATAAAAACGCCATTCAATGAGGTATTTTGCGGAAATCTCCTACGATGGGACGCTTTATAGCGGTTGGCAATATCAGAAAAATTCAGCTACTACCATTCAGCAAACGATTGAGGATGGATTAGAGAGATTATTGAAGACCAGGACTCAAATTCTGGGATGTGGTCGCACCGATGCGGGCGTACATGCTAAAGGATATTACTACCACTTTGATACACAGGATCTTATTGATCATGATTGGCTTTGTGAAAAAATCAATCACGTTTTGCCAAAAGACATTGCCACACACCGCATTTTTCCAGTACATGAAAATGCGCATACTCGTTTTGATGCTACAGAGCGATCTTATATATATAGATTGAGGATAGAACCAGATCCATTTGACGTGAAATATTCTTGGTTCTATAGATTTCCTCCCATTGATTTAGAAGTGATGAATGAAGCGGTCGGTGTATTACTCAATTACGAAGATTTTTTCCCTTTTTGTAAAATGGGTAGCGATGTCAAAACCTATAAGTGTAAGGTTATAAAAGCAATCTGGACCTATAATGAAGAAGATAGGTGTTATGAGTTTAGGATAACGTCCAATCGTTTTCTGAGAGGAATGATAAGATTGATCGTGGGAATGGCCATGTATGTGCAAAAAGGAAAGCTTTCAGTTCAAGAAGTCATTGATTCTATGGAAAGTCAAAATAGATTGAGGATGGAATACAGTGTGCCTGCTCAAGGTTTGTGTTTATATGACATTAAATATCCTTATGTGAGTCAGCGATGATTTAAAGCAGCATAAACTTCATTCGTTTTTTGATCTTGAAAAGTTGAATACTAAAATAATTTGATATTTTCATTCCTTGAATGACTTAGAATTATAATTATATTGAGTCGCCAGTCAACAAAGCCATAAATCAAAACACATGAAGCACCTTAATTTATCTAAATATTTTTTATTTTTCGTTGCTACAATCTTTTTTTCTTGCAAGGCAGATAAGGTTGTTTATGATGTAGTTGCAGAAGTCTGGGACACCATTTTCAATGGCAAAAATTTAGATGGTTGGACAATCAAAATTGCCAATGAACCTCTGGGTGAAAATTACAAAAATACCTTTACCGTTGATAGTCAAATGTTGCGGATTTCTTATGATGAATACAGTAAATGGGATGATAAATTTGGGCATATCTTTTTTGAAAAGCCAATGTCATATTATAAGTTGAAATTTGATCATCGTTTTTTGGGTGAACATTTGCCTGATGCTCCAATTTGGGCTGACAAAAATAGTGGAATAATGGTCCACAGTCAATCACCTCAAAGTATGTCGTTTGGTCAGCAATTTCCGATTTCACTCGAAATGCAATTATTGGTCGGTAATGATACTTTAAAAAATACAACAGGTAATGTTTGTACTCCGGGCACGATTTTGCATATGGGAGATACCCTGAGAATGGATCATTGCATCAATTCATCGTCCATAACTTATCCGCTTGGAGAATGGATTCATGGCGAAATAGAAGTTTATGGTGATTCATTAGTGAGACACATCATCAATGGAGAAACAGTATTAGAATTTACAAAACCAAAGGTAGGCGGAGGTTTCCTAAATCCCAATGATCCTTGGTCATTGGCCTTTATAACTGATTCAACAACTTGGATTCAAAAGAATGATACACCATTGAAAACAGGATATATTGCATTGCAAGCAGAAAGTCAAGCCCTTGATTTTAAGAATATTTATTTATTGAATCTGGAGGGATGTATGGATAGTAGGGCGAAAAACTATAAGTCTTATTATATCAAACATGATGCGGGGAGTTGTGTGTATAAGTAAGTAATTGTTGCTCATATTTATCATTCAAGATTTGGTTTATAGAATTTAAATCGTTGAAATAAAAAGGGATATATTGGAGTATATGCAGAGCAAATATGAGAATAAAATCGAAGTTGTATTATGGCGAAATTTCAAAACAAGTACCGAGGCGAAACCGTAAGGGCCCAATGGTGGAATTATGCTAATAATGGGGCATATTTTATAACCATTTGTACAGTAGATCGGGAATGTTTTTTTGGTGAAATTATAAAAAATGAAATGCACCTGTCACCAATTGGTGAAATTATTTATGAGGAATGGAATTTTTCTTTTGATTTACGGGCCGAATTGTATTGTGATACGTTTGTTATAATGCCCAACCATTTACACGCTATTTTGCGGATTAATAACGGAATTGTAGTAGGTACGCACGGCCGTGCGTACCTACAGCCAACGCCCAAACCACCGTCACAACCTTTCAATTCAGGTGTTGCCTATCGCCCCCCAAAATCAATTTCATCATTTATCGCAGGTTTTAAATCGGTAGCCACAAAACGGGCAAATGAATACCGTAATACCCCAAAACAACCTGTTTGGCAATCCCGTTTTCACGACCACATCATTCGTAATTACACTGAATATCAGCAAATTTATTCATATATAGAATCCAATATTGAAAATTGGGAAAAGGACAAATTTAAATAAGTCCCAAAATGCACCTTCAAACAAAATCATCAAACAATACAGGTTGTTTTATAATAAGGAAATTGAGTATTTGAAAAAAGTATACTAAATAAACTTAATATTTCATCAAAATAAAGAAGGTTTGAAAAAGAGCCTTAAATTATAAAACCCCTTTCAAACCTTCATATTTTAAAATCCAATAACTATAAAAATCGACTATGGGAATACACCCATCGTCATATAATCATTGGCAACTTTATTGATAGCAACAATAAACGCTGCAGATCTGAGACTTCCAACCTCTGGATGCGCAAAGTAATAATCAGCTATTGAATAATAGGACATGATCATCGTTTCTTCAAGTCCAGATCTCACTAGATCTATCTCATCTCCACCTCTTGACAAGATCAATTTTTGATCATTATCTATCGACCTGCTGGTCAGTTTCTCAACTGTATCCAAAATATTCATAAAGGCATTTTGGTTGAATCGCTTGTCCATCCTTCCAAATCTTACGTGAGAAATATTTTTCAACCATTCGAAATAAGAAACAGTAACACCGCCTGCATTCAACCACATATCTGGAAGAATGATGGCACCATTTTTCAACAAAATAGTTTCAGCATCTGATGTAATAGGACCGTTTGCAGCTTCAGCAATAATTTTTGCCTTCACTCCTTCTGCATTTTCAGCAGTAATTTGGGACTCCAATGCCGCTGGCACCAAGATATCACACTCAATTTTGACCCAATCTTTCTGGTTTTCGAGCGCTGTAGTTCCTTCAAATCCCAAAATAGAACCGGTACTTTTTCTGTAAGCGACTAATTTTTCTACATCGATGTTGTCATTGCTCACAATGGTTCCCTCCATTTCTGCAATACCAATGATTTTGACACCGCCTTCTTTTTGTGAAATCATACCTGTGTAAGAACCGACATTACCAAGTCCTTGGATGACCATTGTCTTTCCTTGGGTACCAAGTGGCAATCCAACTTTCGTCATGAATCGTTGATCGTTACATGCTTCTCTCAAGCCGTAATAAACTCCTCTACCAGTAGCTTCTGTTCTACCCCTGATACCATATTGGTTGACTGGTTTTCCAGTCACGCAGGCAGCTGCGTCCATTACTTCGCCAGATTTGAATGTCTGATAAGTATCCAAAATCCAAGCCATTTCTCTTTCTCCAGTTCCGTAATCTGGTGCTGGAACATCAATGTGTGGTCCGATGAAATTCTTACGCATCAATTCAACCGCATACCTTCTGGTGATGCGCTCAAGTTGTTCAGAATTGTAATTCCTTACACTGATTTTCACGCCACCTTTGGCCCCACCAAAAGGTACATCTACCAATGCACATTTGTAAGTCATCAAAGCGGCCAAAGCCATAACTTCTTCTTGATTGACTAAATGTGAATACCTGATACCCCCTTTTGTCGGCAGTCTGTGATGGCTGTGTTGCACACGAAATGCTTCAATTACTTCATAGGTGTCTCCGATTTTTACCGGAAAATTCATCTGATAAATCGAATTACAGACTTTGATTTGAGCCAGAAGTCCACTGGCGTGTTGTGTGTGCATAGCTGCATTGTCAAAGTTGCGCTGCACACTTTCAAAAAAACTAGCTTGTTTTGTGCTCATCTTTAATTTGAGTTTCAATTTTGGTTAGCTTTCTGTCTAGTCTGATCAAGTAAATCAAAATTCCTAGAAATATGACCACTATACCAACAACCACGGAATAAATCTTGCCAGTACTATGCAAGAAATCCATGGGTGTGGTTTCAGCCAGAAAAAATGCTAAGGTTTTAAAAAATATTGATGTCATGTGGTTGGTCGTATTAAACTATAACGTAATAAATTAAAATTGGGTCATGACTTTTTCCTCTGATTTGGTGTATCGATAGCTGAGTGTAGCCATCCAAACTCCTAGCAGAATCATGCCAATGATAGAAGGATAAAAGAATAATCTCAAGGTATTATCCAGATCTTCGCCACCCAAAGCTGGATTTCCACCATTGCCAGGATGTAGCGAATCATATAATCTTGGTATTACAAAGATCAAAGGGATCAGCGCCACGAAAGCAAAAATGCTGTACACAGCGGAGAAACGAGCTCTTTTATCAAAATCTGTGATAGAAGACCTGAGAATAAAATAGGCAGCATATATCAACATGGCTATAGCTGCCATATTGAGTTTTATATCTGTAGTCCACCATGTGCCCCAAGTAAACCGTGCCCAAATAGAGCCAGTGGCTAAACCCAATAAGCCATAAAGAATTGCGACAGAATTATAAGACGCCGATAATTTATCGTGTCGGGTGTTTTTGGTGCGTAAATAAAAGATGGCGTGATAAAGTCCAGCAAGTAAAATGATGACCATCGATAACCATAGAGCAACGTGGAAAAAGGTATTGCGAATAGTTTCGTGCAGAATATTCCGGTAAGGAAACTTGATTCCTGGAGGTGTTGGCAACAACTGTTCGTATGAAGTATGCCATTTGATCATTTGGTTGGGGTCAATCTCACCAGTCATGGGCAAAATTGAAATCGCATCTGGCAAGATGCTCGGACCATCCATGGTATTATATAAGACTAAGGTTAGCGGAACGGTCTCTTCTTTTCGACCTGAAGGAGGCAAAATAAACATTGCAATCAGTCTATCCTCAGCGACATATCTCAAATTTACAGCGGGAATGATGTGATTGTCATCAAGTTTCAACCATGCTTTGACATTTTTTCCTGTTACATAATGTGCATTATAACCTTTGATTTTTAATTCCACATAGTCTCCAGGTTTTGCAGACAGAGGTCCATCCAGACTTTCTATACCTGGTTTCAAAGGAGTGATCATACCTCCTATTAAAACATAAACCATTAAAACAGCACCGGCAATTTTCCAGTACCATCGATGCATCCATTTATCTTTAGATAATTCCATATTTATTTACGATTTCCACAATTCACCAAATAACAAAACGACAAGTCCCACTAATAAAATATCTATTCCTGCCAGAATCAACAGATCGTTACCCACACTGCTATCAACCATCAACCGCATAGAAACAGAACTTATTTTGATCAACAACAACATACATGGTATTGTCAAAGGTAATGCTAGGACAGACATCAATAAGACCACTCCAGATTCCTGAGAAGATATGATGGCACTTACAAAACTAAAAATCGTACAAATGCCAAATAAGCCCAAACAAGTACCTTGTATAAATAATCCAAAATCTTTTACAGGATTGACCATGAAAAATCCAAATGCCACATATGCTATCAGAAATATGACCAATGTCAGCATGAAATTATAAACGATTTTGGCAACAATGACCTCAGTAGGGTGGTATAAAGTATAATAAAACAAGGAAGTTTTTGCAGCATCCGCGCTGAATGATTTGACCAAAGCATTGAGAGAACTGATCAAAACGACAATCCACAACATCACGTTCCATTGTAATGGCGCAAGTGCATTGAATGACTTATAGACGATGAAAACAACTGTAAGGGTGAACAAAACAATAGCTGAGATTGTCTGAGCATTCCTGATTTCGACTAGAAAGTCCTTCCTCACTAGTTCTGCTATCCTGGCTAGATACATTTGGTCGGATTGTGGGTGCGAATATACTATTTCAATGATGGAAATGACTATGAATTGGGCTTAATAATGATGGAATAGAAGTTTTGTTCATTAAAATCAAATTATTATTTGTACTCAAATGAAAATTTTGCACTTAGTTTCTTTATACAGACTCAAATTTTTAAAACTATGATAAACAAGCAACTATGAATTTTAAAAAAACTATTACACGTTAATAAGAAAAAACATATTACAAATATTTGTAATATGTTAAAACCCATCTATATTTACAACATCAAACAAACGCAGGATAAAATAAGGAAACATTTACAACATGGCTTCAAAAATTAAAAAAAGTAAGCCAGAGTCTAAGCCAAAAACCGATCGATCTATAAAAATTGACCGTGCACGAAAATTCGTGGGCTTAACCCTGGTATTGAGTTCTATTTATTTAGCTATTGCATTCGCATCCTACCTCTACACTTGGAAGTATGATCAAGATATCGTTTTGAAATTTACTTGGGCAAGTTTTTTCCAATCTGATTTGATTGTTCAAAATTGGCTTGGACGCTTTGGTGCGTATATTTCAAATGCATTTTTCTATTGGGGATTTGGTTTACCATCCATTCTATTTATATTGATAGTGATGAGGTTGGGAGTTGACCTGCTGCAGAGAAAATCTCTTTTGTCTTGGTTTAGAATGACCAGAAACATCATCGTTTTCGCTGCCTTTTTGTCCTTATTATTAGAATTTACTTTTAGTAAATCAGCATTTACATGGGGTGGAGCATTTGGTGAAAGCACTTGTTTTTGGTTGACCAATTTCATGGGTAGTGTAGGTTTGTTTTTTCTCTTATTCTTTACGATTAGTGCATTTTTTATATGGAAATACAACATTAGTTTTGAAAGCCTGACTATGCCAAGTATGAATTTAAGTATTCCAGGTGCTTCTTTTGTTGAAAATCTTACGGGAAAAATAGCTGCAGGATTCGCAAAGTCAGATGAAGGTGAAGAAGATGTTGAAGAAGAAGTGAAAGGCAAAAATAAATTAGACAAAAAAGAAAATAAAGAATCAGAAGCTCCATTAGACGCTAAAAATGGAATTTTTAAAGATAAAAACTTGACAAGCTCAACTATGGACTTCGATATGCCGGAGCCTAGACAGAGAATGCCAATGAAGACGGGAAATAGTTTAGAGATGGAAATTGACAATACGATCGAGGCCGTTCCAAAAACCGATGGTGACGAATTCATAGTATTGGATGATTTGAGCGACGATGATATCAACGTCGCTCAAAACCCATCTTTGAATGATGTAATACGTGAAAAAACCGCTGAGGATGTCCTCAATGGTGAGCCTTATGACCCTAAACTGGATTTAAGAAATTACAAGTATCCAACGCTAGATTTGTTGATGGATTATGATGAAGGTAATGTGGAGATTGATCGAGAAGAGCTAGAAGCCAACAAAGATCAGATCATCAACACTTTGCTCAATTATAAGATCGAAATCACCAAAATCAGAGCAACGATCGGGCCAACGGTGACCTTGTATGAAATTGTTCCAGCACCGGGTGTGAAAATCTCTAAGATCAAAAACTTGGAAGATGATATC